>CAMKZP010000088.1 GCA_946477805.1 uncultured Enterobacter sp. | reverse complement strand
AGATAAAGAAGGGTTATATTTGTTTAAAATAATATTATCTATAATAAACAGATTCTTAGTTAATGTGTGAGCTAAGCTAATGACCACCAGACATTGAGAAAATCAATGATTTCTTTGCTAAAAAACAACCGCAGAGGCTAAGCTTTTAGTGAGCTCTGACGGGCAATTTTTTTTAAAATTACACTTAAGTAATACTTAAAAGGAATGACATGGAAAACTCTACTGTAAATAAGCTATCACAATGGTCGCTGGCGGCACTGGTCGTTGGCTCCATGGTCGGCGCGGGGATTTTCTCTTTACCTGCTACATTCGGCAGAGCCACTGGCGTATTAGGTGCACTTATTGCATGGTGTATTGCCGGCAGTGGTATGCTTATGCTGGCCTTTGTCTTTCAAACGCTTGCTGAACGCAAGCCCGATCTTGATTCGGGAGTGTTCATCTATGCTAAGGCGGGTTTTGGTAATTATCTCGGCTTCACTTCGGCCCTGGGCTTTTGGGCCGGGACATGTATTGGTAATGTCTCTTATTTCGTCCTGATAAAGTCAACCTTGGGCGCATTTTTCCCGGTATTCGGTGACGGTAATACAGTACTGGCCGTGCTGTTTGCTTCAGTACTTCTGTGGGGATTCCATTTCCTTGTGCTACGGGGCGTAAAAGGTGCCGCCTCGATCAACACCATTGTAACTGTTGCAAAAATAGTCCCTATTATTCTGTTTATCGTTGTTTTGATTTTTGCGTTCAATAATGAGACTTTTATGCAGAATTTCTGGGGGACAGCCCAGGCGCTACCTGCAGCTTCTGCCATTGATTTGAACCATCTCGATGATTTTGGTTATGCCGGGCATGCGGCAACCCATCTGCCACCTGCAGAATCACCAGAGTCTTTATTCAGCCAGGTGCGCAGCACGATGCTGGTAACGGTATTTGTTTTTCTGGGTATTGAGGGCGCAAGTATTTATTCGCGGTACGCAAAAAAACGCAGCCATGTTGGGGTTGCAACTGTTCTTGGGTTTATCGGCGTGCTCTGTCTTCTGGTGATGATCACCATGCTGTCGTACGGCGTGTTATTACGTCCGGATTTAGCCGCGTTGCGTCAGCCTTCTATGGCAGGCGTGCTTGAGGCGGTGGTTGGACGATGGGGGGCAATATTTATCAGCGTGGGGCTGCTTGTTTCTGTGCTTGGGGCCTATCTCTCCTGGTCGCTGCTGGCAGCGGAAGTGTTGTACAGTGCTGCTAAAAGCCAGAGCATGCCTGCCGTATTTGCGAGAGAAAATAAGAATGCGGTTCCTTACTCCGCAGTATGGCTGACCAATATAACGATTCAGGTCTTCCTTCTGCTCACGTTGCTAAGCGACTATGCGTTCCAGCTTGCACTGGAGCTTACCAGCTCTCTGACGTTAATACCTTATCTACTCGTCGCTGCTTATGGATTAAAGCTCGCCTGGACAAGGGAGAGTTATGAACGCGCGGATTCTGGCCGGCAGAAAGATTTAATTATTGCCGCCTTCGCGACGTTTTATTCTTTGTTGATGATCTATGCCGGGGGTATGAAATATTTACTTTTATCGGCCATTATCTACGGCCCGGGCACCATTTTATATTTGCTGGCAAAACGTGAACAAAAGGCGAAAGCATTTACATCTATTGAGCTGACTATTTTTGTCGTTGTCATGATTGCAGCGCTGGTTGCGATTTACAGTTTAGCAACCGGTGCAATTACCATCTAACAGAGGAATCAGATATGCCAGATATTGTTAATAAAAGCCATGCGCTGGGCGTGCATTCTGAAGTGGGGAAATTGCAGAAAGTGATGGTGTGCGCGCCCGGAAAAGCGCATAACCGTCTGACGCCAAGTAATTGCGATGAACTCCTGTTTGATGATGTACTATGGGTTGAAAGGGCCAAGCGGGACCATTTTGATTTCATGACTAAAATGCGTGAGAAAGGCGTTGAAGTCGTGGAAATGCATAATCTTCTGGCGGAAACGCTGACGCAGCCTGAGGCCAGAAAATGGATTCTGGACCAGCAGATAGTACCCAATGAAGTATCCTTGGGAATATTGAGTGAAACACGGAGTTTCCTCGACAGCTTAGAGCCGAGAGTATTGGCTGAAGTGCTTATTGGCGGTCTCTCAACCACAGAGCTGGCTCAACAGGGATATGCTGACCACGAAGAACTTAAATTAATTCGCGAGGCGGTAGGGATCACCGAGTACCTTTTGCCCCCGCTGCCCAATACGCTCTACACACGGGACACGACGTGCTGGATTTACGGAGGGGTAACGCTCAACCCTCTGTACTGGCCCGCGCGGCATGAAGAAACCTTGCTCACCACTGCAATCTATCGATTCCATCCTGACTTTGGCAAAGACAAGGTGAAAGTCTGGTGGGGTGACCCTACAGTTCACCACGGCACGGCCACGCTGGAAGGGGGAGATGTGATGCCAATAGGCAATAAAACAGTGCTTATTGGTATGAGCGAGAGGACATCACATCAGGCCATCACGCAGTTGGCCAGTAACCTGTTTGCCGATCCAGACTCAGGGGTTGAGAGGGTGATGATTGCCGCCATGCCGAAATTACGCGCGGCCATGCATCTTGATACCGTATTTACCTTCTGCGATCGCGATGTCGTGACGTTGTATCCAGCTATCGTCAGTCAAATAAAAACGTTTTCCCTGCGTCCTGATAGCGGGCCTACCGGAATGAAGCTTAGTCGTGACAGCGATAACTTTGTTGAAGCCGTGGCGGGGGCACTAAATGTTAAAACACTGCGTGTGGTGGAAACAGAAGGTAATGACTATGATACCGAGCGCCAGCAGTGGGATAGCGGAAATAATATGGTCGCGCTGTCTCCGGGCGTGGTGATGGCCTATGACCGCAATACCAAAACTAATACGCAGCTGCGTAAAGAGGGTGTTGAAGTGATAGAGATAGTCGGTAGCGAGTTAGGCCGTGGCAGGGGCGGCGGGCACTGTATGACCTGTCCCATTATTCGCGATCCTGTTGATTATTAATGTCGATAAGCGGGAGGCCTTAGGGTCTTCCGCATATCTGATAACTATTGTCCGGTTCAGGTGATAATACGATCGTATCCGATAATGGATTTACTTTTGTCCGCTTCGCTAACTGTTTAATTGTCTGATGAAGCGAATTTTTTATTGTAAATATCGTCGTGGAATGTACCCAACCTGAAGGATATTATAGATTTTATCTTCTGCAGCTGCATGGCAGCCCAGCTGCGAATGTTTATTTTATCATACAAGGCTCGTATTAATTGTTTATAAGTTGTTTGTTTTTTGTTTGTAATATGGTCATTTACACTACTTTTTTTATTTATACAGTATAGATGCAGTTCTCCATAAAAACCCTGTTAGGATTTTTCTTAGCGAGTGATACTGGAAATGGAAAAGTATCCTTTGAATACTAACAATGACGTGGCACCTGATTTAGTTCGTACATCATCACCGTATCTACTCGTGAGCGACTCAATGGTCATTCAGTATTTATTTTAATTCTGACAGAGAAGGTAATTAAACGATGTTGAAACGATACACTATGGCATGCGCCGCTTTGATGTTGCCTGGTTTGGCTTTTGCCTCGGGTAATACTATTACGTTTCAGGGTGAAGTGGCAGCCCAAACATGTTCGATCTCAGTAAACGGTAATGAGGCCTCACCGGTGGTTTTATTGCCGACAGTAGGTACTAATCAGCTTAATGTTGCTGGAAACGTTGCTGGTGCGACGACCTTCGATATTGGCGTCACGGGTTGTACCGCAAGTGAGGAGGGAATGAGCTTTTCTACAGTATTCGTCGGTAATCAGGTAACCGAATCAGGTAATTTAGGTAATACGGGTACTGCCCAAAATGTTGAATTGCAAATCCTCGATACCACCGGTACAGAAATTAATTTTACAGGCGGCTTCACTGGAAACAATGATTTGGTTCTGTCCTCAGGACAGACCAGTACAAGCTCAACCTATACCGCGCAGTATTTCGCGACAGGTGCTGCAGGACCCGGCAGCGTAATGTCAACGATGCAGTATGCCATTTCTTACCAGTAAATTCAGAGGGCCTGATTCGAGGCCCTTTCTCCTTGCCTCTCAATATCCTGTTCTATGACTAAACTTAGCGTCACAGGGGGCAGTTTCCACAACACTGACTTATAATCATCATACCCCGAAAATCTTTCCTCTTGTCATAACAGGGTATGTGTATGATTGCATCAAAGCTATTGTATTTTCTGTGTTGCCTCTCCCTCGCTCTTCTTGCCTTAATGGCGAGTGTTCCCAGCTGGGCCAATGTGACCATGACTGGGACTCGCATTATTTATCGTAGTGATGTACGTTCCGTTGATGTCAATCTGGCAAACAATGCAAATATTCCCTTTGTGGTGCAGACATGGTTTGACGCCGGAAATATCAATGAGGGTCCGGAAAGTAAAACAAACGTTCCCTTTGTGGCGACGCCTGCCTCTTTTCGTATCCAGCCCCGGGCCGGGCAAGTTGTGCGCGTATCTCACACGGCTTCGCGTCGTTTACCAGAAGATCGTGAATCCATTTTCTATTTTAATTTCCAGCAGATCCCACCGTCAAATGCAGGCGGTGCTACCACTGAAGGCAGAAATAAAATGCTGGTGGTGTTACGTAACAGGGTGAAATTATTTTATCGCCCTTCACGGCTAGGTAACCTTCCTGCGAATGTTATTTCAACCATAAAGGCCTTTCCAGTGAGAGAAGGCAGCCGCGTTGGCGTGTCGATTACAAACTCTTTACCTTTCTACCTAAATCTAAGTCGCATTCAGCTAAACGGAGCCAGTGGCTCACCGCAGGCCGCTGCCGATATGGTTCCACCTTTTGGTAATCGCACATTTTGGTTTACTCGCGCGACGAATATGGGAAACAACACGATTTCGTTGACCGTTATCAACGATCAGGGGGCTGGCATCAGTGGTGATATACCGTTATAGACGGTCCGTTTGTCCTCTCAAAAAGGTCGCATTTTTAGTCATACTGGGTGCCGGAAACTCCGTTCCGCTTGTACAGGCAGAGGACTACTTCTTCGACCCGGAATTATTAAAAGGAGCATCATACGGGCAGGATTTAACCAGGTTTAACCAGACGGAACTCTCGGCCGAGCTGGGAAAACATGTGCTGGATATCTTCGTCAATGGTCAGCTCATTGCAACTGGCGAAACCGTCATGTTCAATGCGGACGAGAACGGTGAGACTTCACCTTGCCTGTCCCCTGAGCTTATGCAAAAAACGGCTATTCGCGTTCAGTCGTCCAAAGTACGTAAATACCATGATTGTTTATTACTTTCGGAAACCGGACAACCCGTTTCTGAAGCGCTGGATATGACGACCCTTCGTCTCGATCTGCGTGTACCACAACAGGCTTTATTGCGTATGCCGCGTGGTTATATCCCCGTCTCTGAATGGGACAGCGGCGTACCGATGATGTATTTACGTCATAACACCAACTTTACCCGGACTGACGATACCCGTAATGACTACAGCTACAACTATCTGTGGAGTGCCCTAAACGCAGGGACAAACCTGGGGCTCTGGCAGGTTCGTCATCAGGGTAATCTACGGTACCACGACAGTGATTTAGCTGGCAGCGAATACAAATACAATTCAGTACGGACCTGGGTTGAGCGTCCTCTTCCCGCGATTGATAGCGTGGTGGCAATTGGCGAAAGTTACACCAGTAACAGCATGTTTGGTAGTTTATCGTTTAACGGGGTCAAATTAGCTACTGATACGCGGATGTGGCCCCAGAGCCGGCGAGGGTTTGCTCCAGAAGTCCGAGGTGTTGCGTCAACGTCGGCTCATGTTGTAATACGTCAGCTCGGGCAGATTATTTATGAGACAGACGTGCCGCCCGGCGCGTTTGTGATTCGTGATTTATACAATACTCGCAACCAGGGCGATCTGCATGTCACTGTCCTCGAGGCAGCAGGTCGCGCGTCAACCTTTACTGTTCCTTATACCTCCGTTCCTGACTCCATGCGTCCTGGCAACTGGCAGTACGAACTTGCTGCCGGGAAGGTCAGGGATTTCTCGTCAATTGATAACCAGTTTGTTGAAGGCGTTTTACAGCGCGGGATAAGTAATAGGTTTACCCTAAACAGCGGTTTTCGTGTGGCGGATGACTACTTTGCTGGACTTATCGGAACGGTTATCAGCACCAGAGTGGGGGCGTTCGGGTTGAATACCACCTGGTCTCATGCTGAAGTCGTCGATCAAAGCGAGACGGGGTGGCGTAGTGAGTTAAATTACAGCCGGAACTTTGATACGGGAACCAGCATTGTCCTGGCGGCCTGGCGTTACTCCACGGCCGGCTTTCGTGACCTGCAGGATGTACTTGGCCAACGTCATCAGAACCAGAACGGTGTAAAGTATTGGTCCGACAGTCTAAATCAGAAGAATCGTTTTTCTGCTTCGCTTAATCAATCGATGGATAACTGGGGCATGCTTAACTTCACTGCCAGTACCAGCGATTACTATGATGATTCATCGCGGGTAACGCAACTGCAGCTGGGATACAGCAATAGCTGGAGAAGTATCGGCTATAACCTCAACGTTGCACGCCAGCGTACCGTCATGGACAGGGGGCGTTTTTTCAGTAGCGTTAACGATGCCGACTTTGATGCGACGGGTGAGCAGCGTGTCACTGAGACGCTCTTCTCGTTGGGGATTTCTATCCCGTTTGATTTTGGTAAAACAAAAGCTGTCGCGTCACTGGATATGACCCGCACCGGTGATTCCCGCTCCGGAATACTCAATGTTGCGGGGGCGACCGGTGACGACAACCCGCTTAGTTGGTCAGGATACGCGGGACTGGAAAATTACCAAAACAGCCATACTGCAACGACCGCCGGGGGGAGTGCTCAGAAAAATACGTCGCTGGGTTCAATACGCGCGTCAGCCAGCACCGGGGAAGATTACCGGCAATATGGTGTTGGCGCTTCAGGTACTTTGCTAATGCATCAAGGGGGCGTGACGGCAGGGCCTTATGCCAGCGATACGTTTGCTATCGTAAATGCGCCTGGCGCAAAGGGGGCGAGGATCCGCAATGGACAGGGTGCGCAAATCAACCGTTTTGGTTATGCGATTGTCCCGTCATTGACCCCCTACCAGAATAACACCATAACGCTGGACTCGAGCCAGATGGATGAAGATACAGAGCTGCTGGGCGGCAGCGAAAAAGTCGTCCCTTACGCAGGGGCGGTGACAAAAGTCAAATTCACCACGCTACGAGGGCAGGCTGTTTTAATTACCACCCATTTGCCAGAGGGTAATTATCCCCCGATGGGGGCCGATGTAATTGATGCCGCGGGCGACAGTAAGGGGATGGTGGGCCAGGGAGGGCAGATTTATGCACGTATTGCCGAGCAGAGCGGCATTCTGACAATTAAATGGGGAGAGTCTATGAATGAGCAGTGTGAGGTGCATTTCTCCTTACCTGATCGTTCCGGAGAACGATTTATACATCTTAATCAGCCCTGTCTACCTCGGGGGAAAAGATGAGCGTACGCATTTTACAGATTTCAGGATTGTTAGCGTTACTCATTGTATGTCAGATATCCTGGGCGGCATGTAGCCGCGTCACCAGTAACAGTACGCTTTCTCAGGCTGCGATAGATGCCGGGTATACTGCGACAAGCTGGACCGGAGCCTGTGATACCTGTAACGGTAGAAACATTGGTATCCCGGGAGTCATCAGCTTAAGCAGCGGGACATTTCAGCCTTCAGGAACGCTGCTTGCCAGTTCAGCGATTAGTTTTCTGAGCCAGGGGGCAACAACGGCTTATACTTCAAATCAGATCTTGTTCCGTTGTGCCGTTGCCGATGCCGATAGCTTATATGAAATGTATGCCACGAACGGAGATAATACCTGGACAGGGATGTATGCCGCGAGTGAAGTGGAGGGGGCTTACTATAGCTTTGTGCGTAACGTTGCCGTTCGGCTCACTAACCTGAAAACAGGGGCATACTTTTCACGTTTCTGGCAAGGAAGGAAGCTCTCTGAAGAAGACTGGTTCTCCGACGGCACCTATATTTATGTTCCAGCCAGTGCGTTTAGTGATGTCATGATGGAAATTTTTCGTATCGACAGCACAACATATTTCAGTAACGCCTCCAATCGATACACCTATATGTATACGCAACCTCATGGTTACACCGCTTTTAAAGGCCCGGGACTGAGCGCCAACGTCACAGAGGGTGCTGACTCCGCCTCGAACTACAATGGCTGGTACAACGCCTGGCCGGGGGCGTGGAGCCTGTATAGCACCGGCGTGACGTTTGTTCGCGGCGCGACCTGTCGGGTGAATGATTTCCCTAATGTGGTAGCTCTTCCCACCATAACGGCAACGCAGTTGAGCCAGGGGGGATCTAGCCAGGCGGGATTTAACGTCACCATTGAATGCGAAACAGGCGCGTTGTCCAGTACCAGCCAGTCAACAACCAGCGCGGCAAACGTCGCAATGGGATTTTTAGTGAATCAGCCTGGCGCGGTAGCCGCGGCTACGTCGCTAGGGTTGGTCACCTCCGGAGGAGGATTAACCTGGCTGCTGGATAACCATTATGGTGCTGGTGCAGGTGAGGCCTCCGGAGTGGGGATTCGTATATATATGGGCAGCGGCAGCGCGTTAAATCTGTTGCCGGACCTCACCTCTTATGGCACGGGCAACCCTCGGGGATGGTATGCATTCAGAGATTTAACGACCCTTGTGTCGAGTGGCAATACAGACATCTATACGGGAAGTTTTACTGCATCGCTTGAAGCTCTGGGCCAGCAACCAGTTACGCCAGGCACGGTGAATGCGCAATTGCAGATTATGGTCAGCTTTCAATAGAGGGATAGAAATGAAGTTTTTACCCACCTTGTTGATTATTTTTTCGTTTCTGCCCGTTGCACGGGCGGTGGTTAACGTTGAGGGAACCAGGGTAATTATTCATCAGGGCGAACTTTCGGCATCGCTCACGCTCTCTAATTCAGAGAAACAGCCCACGATGGTCCAAATATGGAGTGATAATGGCGATCCCCTCACGCCGCCTGATAAAACGACCACGCCTCTTATTGCTGTTCCTCCGGTATTTAGTATGAAACCAGGTGAAGTTCGTGTGGTGCAACTTATGCTGACGTCTACAGGAACTTTATCGAAAGAGAAAGAGTCACTATTCTGGCTGAATATTTACCAAATCCCACCTAATACTGCTGCTGTATCTGGGGTCAGGCAGGTAGTGTTGCCACTGCGTCTAAGGATGAAAGTCTTTATTCGTCCGGAAGGAGTAGATGATCCGGTAGAACAAGATGGTAGTAAACTTCGCTTTAATTTACAGCCAACCCAAAATGGAGAAAGGATGTTAGTCACAAATCCCACACGGTGGCATATGAATTTGACAAATATGAGTTTTATGAAGTCTGGGCTCGGAGGTGTAATGGTGGCACCTGAGTCGAGTGTTAGCATTCCTGTTGAATCAGGAAAGGGCACTCGACCGTTGAAATACGAACTTATTAACGACCTTGGCACCCGCTGGGTATACAGTGTGAGATAGTAAATAATTCACACTTAATGATACAGTCCACTATGCTGAAGATAGCGGATTATTGCATATACTCTCCTGTTCTCGTGTCGTTTACGATATGTTTGATAATACATACTGCGCGCAAAGCGCGCAGCGCTGATAAACAAAAACCAGCGTAAATGAGTCTCAACTGAGTATCATTTTTTTAATCCGGAAGCCCAAGCCCCTTTACTCCCATTTGCTTAATGACTCGCAAATTTTGCTCGTGAAAACGGGTATCACTCTGGTCTTTTTCCTGCCGTCTGTCGGCTTTCTCAACCAGGTAGCAGGTATCTTTACTTATACCTTTTGCCTCACAGTTTTTTAGCCGTTCTTCTTCTGTTGTCATCAGTGAACATCCTGACAGTAAAAAAATAAATCCAGCCGGAAAAAGTGATAAATTTTTCATTTTTATCCTTAAAATAAACGAGGTTACCTATGAAAAAATACAAAGTATGGAATTTTACAGTGTATACTTGAGAGCATTATTCACTTTGTTAATGTACAGTCAATGTCATCTGTCTCTTATACACATCTGACGCTGCCGACGACTAGTCGAGTGTAGAT
>CAMKZP010000087.1 GCA_946477805.1 uncultured Enterobacter sp. | reverse complement strand
GCCCGCAGGCCGTGAAGGGGTCGAGAACAAAGATATCAACGGCGTGGTGCGCTGGGACTTCGCGCCCATGCAGTCCCTGGAGTTTGAGGCGGGCTACAGCCGCCAGAACAACCTCTACGCGGGCGATACCCAGAACACCAACAACGACAACAGCTCCAGCGGCCTGGTGAAGAAAAACTACGGTAAAGAGACCAACCGTATCTATCGCCAGAACTTCGCGGTGACCTGGAACGGCGGCTGGGATAACGGTATCACCACCAGCAGCTGGGCGCAGTACGAGCACACCCGCAACTCGCGCCTGGGCGAAGGGCTGGCGGGCGGTCTGGAAGGCCTGTTCAACAGCAATAAGTTCACCGACACCGACCTGGCCGACGTGATGCTGCACAGCGAAATCAACCTGCCGATCGATTTCCTCGTCAACCAGAACCTGACGCTGGGCACGGAGTGGAACCAGCAGCGCATGAAGGACTCCACCTCCTTCACGCAAGCCCAACAGGGCGGCACTATCCCGGGCATGAGCGACGACCGTAGCCCGTACTCCTCGGCGGAGATTTTCTCCCTGTTCGCGGAGAACAACATGGAGCTGACCGACAGCACCATGCTGACCCCGGCGCTGCGCTTTGACCACCACACCATCGTGGGCAACAACTGGAGCCCGTCCCTGAACCTGTCGCAGGGCCTGGGAGATGACTTCACCCTGAAGATGGGCATCGCGCGCGCCTACAAAGCGCCAAGCCTGTACCAGACCAACCCGAACTACCTGCTGTACAGCAAAGGCCAGGGCTGCTACGCCAGCTCTGACGGCGTAGGCTGCTACATGATGGGTAACGACGACCTGAAAGCGGAAACCAGCATCAACAAAGAGATTGGCCTGGAGTGGAAACGCGACGGCTGGCTGGCGGGCGTGACCTGGTTCCGTAACGACTATCGCGACAAGATTGAAGCGGGCTACGCGCCGATTGGCCAGACGTCCACCAGCAAAGTCACCACCGATATTTACCAGTGGGAAAACGTGCCGAAGGCCGTAGTTGAAGGTCTTGAGGGTTCCCTGAACGTGCCGGTCAGCGACACGATCAACTGGACCAACAACATTACCTACATGCTGCAGAGCAAGAACAAAGAGACCGGCGACCGTCTGTCGATCATTCCTGAGTACACGCTGAACTCCACCCTGAGCTGGCAGGTTCATCAGGACGTGTCGCTCCAGTCGACCTTCACCTGGTACGGCAAGCAGCAGCCGAAGAAATACAACTACAAAGGTCAGCCTGTGACCGGGTCTGAGAAAGACGAAGTCAGCCCGTACAGCATCGTGGGCCTGAGCGCGACCTGGGACATGACCAAAAACGTCAGCCTGACCGGCGGCGTGGACAACGTCTTCGACAAGCGCCAGTGGCGCGCAGGTAATGCCCAGACCACGGGTAATACCACGACGGGCGCGTATATGTACGGTGCCGGTGCCTACACGTATAATGAACCGGGCCGGACCTGGTATATGAGCGTGAATACGCATTTTTAAGGCACTGACGTCAATCCTTCCCTCTCCCCTCCGGGGAGAGGGTCAGGGTGAGGGGGAAAACCATGCACACAGCCCACAGCACATTATCCCTCGCTGGCCTCACCCTTCATCACATCACCTTCGACCCCACCACCTTCACCGACGCCGATCTTATCTGGCTCCCCCATCACGCTGAGCTTTCACACGCAGGACGCAAACGCAAAGCCGACCACCTGGCAGGCCGCATCGCCGCCGCGCATGCATTACCTGACCACGCCGTCCCCGGAATAGGCCCCAGCGGGGAACCGCTCTGGCCGGAAGGGATTTCAGGCAGTATTACCCACAGCGGCACGCAGGCCCTGGCGGTCGTCACCCCTGAACCCGGTGCGCTCATCGGTATCGACTGCGAAAAGATCCTTGCCAAAAACGACGCCCGGGACATCAAAGAGGGCATCGTTGACGCGCAGGAAGAGGCCGTGCTTTCACGCTCGGGATACCCGTTCGCCCTCGCTCTGACGCTGGCCTTTAGCGCCAAAGAGAGCCTGTTTAAGGCCCTCTTCCCGCAGGTGCAGGCTTATATGGCTTTTGACAGCGCGCGCGTGACGATGCTCGATAATGAGACGCTCACGCTGGCGCTGACCCGTCCGCTGACGGGGTTTGACGCAGGCACCGCCTTCACGCTTCACTGGCTGCGCCAGGGCGAGCAGACGATCACCCTGCTGTCGCGCTCTCCTGCCGACGCGCTTTCACGCTGGTGAGCGCAAACGTCACGATAAACACCGCCGCGAACAGCACCACGATGGTCGGCGCGGGCGCGCTGTCGAGATAAAACGACAGGTACACGCCGCTCACCGAGACCAGCGCCGAGACGGCGACCGCCACCAGCAGCGCCATATGAAAGCGCCGGGTGATCAGCACCGCAACCGCGCCGGGCGCGATCAGCAGCGAAATCGACAGAATAATTCCTACCGCCTTCAGCGTCGCCACGATGGTGAGCGAGACCATGCACAGCAGCCCATAGTGCAGCCAGCGGGTGCGTAAACCGCTCGCCTGCGCCTGCTGGTAGTCAAAGCAGAACAGCAGGAAATCGCGCCACTTCAGGCCAATCACCAGCGCAATCAGCCCGGCGACGATGCCGCTTTGCAGAATGTCCATGCCGTTAATGCCCAGCATATCGCCGAACAGAATGTGGTCGAGATGCACCTCGGGCTTGACGGCGATATAGAGAACTAGCCCGGCGCCGAACATGCCGGAGAAGACGATCCCCATGACCGTATCCTGCTTGATGCGGCTGTTGTCCTTCAGGTATCCGGTGGCGACGGCGCAAAACAGACCGGCGACGAACGCCCCCAGCGCCAGCGGCAGGCCCATCATCCAGGCCAGTACGACGCCGGGAAATACCGCGTGGCTCATGGCATCACCCATCAGCGCCCAGCCTTTCAGCACCAGAAATACGGACAGCAGCGCGCAGGGCACGGCGACCAGGAGTGAAATCAGCAGCGCGTTATTCATGAACGCAAACTGGAACGGTTCGAGAAGCAGCGACATCATGGGTGTGCCTCCCGCGCGCGACGGCGGCTGGCGAGCAGACCGTGCTTCGGCGCAAACACAAACGCCAGCAGGAACAGCAGCGTCTGGGCGACCACGATAATGCCGCCGGTTGCGCCGTCCAGATAATAGCTCGCCCACGCGCCGAGGAAGCTGGTAATGCTGCCAATGGCGACGGCAATCACCAGCAGGCGCGGGAAGCGGTCGGTGAGCAGCCACGCGGTTGCGCCAGGCGTGACCACCAGACAAATGACGAGAAAGGCCCCTACGGTTTGCAGCGCCGCCACCGTAGAAACCGCCAGCAGCGTGAAGAACAGGATCTTCAGACGCTCCGGGCGCAGGCCGATGGCGCGGGCGTGGTTCTCATCAAAAAAGGTCACCATCAGATCCTTCCATTTGAACAGCAGGATAACCATCGACACCACGCCGATAATCGCCAGCTGGACGATGTCCTCCGGGGCAATAGCGAGGATATTACCGAGCACGATGGTCTGAATGTTCACCGACGTGGGATTAAGCGAGACCATAAACAGCCCCAGGCCGAAAAAGGAGGAGAAGATCAGCCCAATGATGGCGTCCTCCTTCAGGCGGCTGCGCTGGTTGAGAAACAGCATGCTCCCCGCCGCCAGGCCGCCCGATAAAAATGCCCCCAGCGAGAACGGCAGCCCGAGCATGTACGCTCCCGCCACGCCCGGCACGATGGAGTGCGAGAGCGCATCACCGATCAGCGACCAGCCCTTGAGCATCAGGTAGCAGGAGAGAAACGCGCACAGCCCGCCCACCATCGCCGAGACCCACATCGCGTTGAGCATGTACTCATAGCCGAAGGGTTCGAGAAGCGCGTTCATTTGGCCTCCTGACGGTGCGTCACGAAGGGGCGCTCGTCGTCGGTAATAATGCGGTCTTCAGAGCCGCTGAGCACCACGTGGCGCAGCACGCCGCTGAAGGCGCGTTCCAGATTGTCGGCGGTAAAGGTGGTTTCGGTCGGGCCGCTTGCCAGCACGGTGCCTTTGACCATCACCGTGTAGTCGCAAAACTCCGTGACCGAGCCCAGGTTGTGGGTGGATACCAGCATGGTTTTGCCCTCGTCGCGCAATTCGCGCAGCAGGCTGATAATCCTCGCTTCGGTTTTAACGTCCACGCCGGTAAACGGCTCATCGAGCAGGATCACCTCGCCCTGCTGCGCGATCGCCCGCGCCAGAAAAACGCGTTTTTTCTGCCCGCCGGAAAGCTCGCCGATCTGCCGGTGGCGCAGTTCGAGCATGTCCACGCGCCTGAGGGCCTCGGTGACGATCTCCCTGTCGCGCGCTTTGGGCCGACGCAGAAATCCCATGTGCCCGTAGCGGCCCATCATCACCACGTCTTCAACCAGCACCGGAAACGACCAGTCAACCTCTTCCGACTGCGGCACGTAGGCGACCAGGTTCTGACGCAGCGCCCGATGAGGCGGCAACCCCTGCACGGTGATAACGCCGCTCGCCGCCCGCACAAAGCCCATCACCGCCTTAAAGAGTGTGGATTTGCCGGAACCGTTCACGCCCACCAGCGCGGCAATCGATCCGCCCGGTACGCTGAAGGACGCATTGCGCAGCGCCGTGTGGCCGTTGCGGTAGGTCACGGTCACGTCCGTTACGACAATCCCCTTTTGCATGGTTACTCCTTCATACCGTCATGGATGCCCTGCACCAGCGTGCGGGTCGTGACGTTCAGCAGGTCGATATAGGTCGGCACCGGGCCGTTTTCCGCGCTCAGGGAGTCAACGTACAGCACCCCGCCGTAATGAGCGCCGGTCTCACGCGCCACCTGACGCGCGGGCTTATCGGAAACGGTACTTTCACTGAATACCGCCGGTATCTGATGCTTTTTCACCCGATCGATAACCTTGCGCACCTGCTGCGGCGTGCCCTGCTGATCGGCGTTGATCGGCCACAGGTAGAGCTCTTTCAGCCCCAGATCCCGCGCCAGATAGGAGAAGGCGCCCTCGCTGGTGACCATCCAGCGTTTCTCTTCCGGGATTGCCGCGACCTGCTTACGCAACGGTTCGAGAGTGGCGGTGATCTTCTGCTTGTAGGCTTCGGCGTTGCGCTGATAAACCTCTGCATTCGCCGGGTCGTACTTCACCAGCGCATCGCGGATGTTATCCACGTAGATCAGGGCGTTGTCCGGCGACATCCACGCGTGCGGGTTAGGCTTGCCGTTATACGGCCCTTCGCTGATGCCCATCGGCGTGATGCCTTTGGTGACAATCACCTCCGGCACGCCGTTCAGATGCTGATAAAAACGCTGGAACCAAAGCTCCAGATTCATACCGTTCGCCAGAATCAGCTGCGCCCTCTGCGCGCGCTTGATATCGCCCGGCGTCGGCTGGTATTCGTGAATTTCCGCGCCCGGTTTCGTGATGGAGGTGACCTCTGCCGCGTCCCCCGCCACGTTTTTCGCCATATCAGCGATAACGGTAAAGGTGGTGATGACCTGGAACTTTTCAGCCGCCAGCGCGCCCGTCGTGGTGGCGGTCATTAACAGCGCGCCGAACAGCAGACGCTTCAATCCTTGCAGTGGGTGCATCGCAGAAGTCTCCCGAGGTGATTATATTCAAAGCAAAATTAGCCCGTGCTATAAGGTATAGCACAGGCTATATTTAAATGAAAATGGTTATCATTAAAGTTGTGTCAACGAAGGGAGTGCCTGATGGCGCTGCGCTTATCAGGCCTGGAGTAAAGCGGTTTTGTAGGCCGGGTAGCGCTGCGCCACCCGGCATGAGAGCGCTTCACCGCTCTGCTAACGCCCGATAAAAAGCAGGATCTTCCCGAATCACATCGAGTACCTTCGCCGCCAGTCCCGTGGGGTTGCGCCTCTTGAGCTCCCAGCTTTTGATCGTATCAACGCTCGTGCCAAGCGCCTTCGCCATTTCGCTTTGCGTGACGTTGAGCTGTTCCCGGATTGCGCGAACATCAGCGACTTCATAGCGGGTGACTCTGGAAGGCGCTTTCCTGCCGCTATGGATCTCAACGGCCTCTTCAAGGGAAGATTTTAATTCATCAAAGATCGTCATTATCAGCCTCCTCCTGCCAAATAGAGTACATAGTACACCTTTAGCTTATAGCCCTGGAAGCTGTATTTTTCAGCACGGACGTGAGTTTTTTAAGTTCTGCTTTCTCAACATCCGTCAGGCTGTCCTTAGCGTTTTTTGGGTAAGCCATGATGAAATAAATCATCTCTTCAGTAGCCAGGAAGTAAATTACTCTGGCACCGCCCCTCTTTCCCTTTGCTCCTGCGGCCATCCTTATTTTACGTAAACCGCCCGTATGCTGGATCAGTTCGCCTTTCTCTGGCCGGGCAATGAGCTCCTTTTGGAGGTCCTTTATTTCATCATCCGTAGCAATACTTTTGATCTGACGGGTAAAAAGAGATGTTTCGATAAATTCTATCGCGTGGCTCATCCGTGCTCCCTTCCCTGAACGCAGCAAAAACCTGAATGCTCTCGCGTCAGGCTCTTGCTGCAATATCACTCTTCCCTGAGTCATATTGCACCTAATGACTGTATTTACATACAGCTCAACAACATTTTAAGAATCCATCTAGACATCCGGGAACATTACGCTATTCCCCGGCGCTTCCCTGTGCAGGTGGATGAAGTTCAGGTGCCGCTCGTACTGGTCCAGAATGTCAGTGATCACCTGCTCCTTGCTGTAGTCCATCAGGTCATTGCCCTGGCTGCCTTCAAGCAGGAAGGTCTCCAGCCGGTAGTAGGTCGATTTCCCGCTGCGCGCCCGGTAGGTAAAGCCGGGTATTGAGTACCGCTGCGGCCAGATCTGATAGACAAAGTTCTGCTCGTCGCCCATGTGCACCAGCAGATCCAGGTGCCCCAGGGTTTCGCCCTCTTCCGGCGGCAGGCTTTTCAGCTCCACGTACGCGCCGCGCAGCTTCAGCTCCTGCGCCACCTCTTCCATCGCCGGATAGCACACCGTCTCCATCATCTGTTTGGTATAGCGCGTGCCCGGGTAGTTCATCAGGCGCGACAGGCGTTTCTTCCAGCTCAGCCTGTCCTGCGCCCCCAGCGGCCGCGGCGCGGTGTCGCGGCTGGCGCTTTCGCGGCGGTAATCTTCCACCTTGAGCGATTTATACAGCCCGGCCATCACGAAGAAAATCACGAAGCTGAACGGCAGGCCCATGATCACCGTGGTGTTCTGCAGGGCCGAAATGCCGTTGGTCATCAACATGCCGAGCGTCAGCAGGCCGATGGCGACGGACCAGAAAATGCGCAGCCAGTTCGGCGCGTCGCTGTTGATGTCCTTCAGCTTCGAGGTGAAGTTCCCCAGCACCAGCGCGCCGGAATCCGCCGAGGTGACGTAAAACAGCAGGCCGGTGATGGTCGCCACAGAGGCGCTGAAGGTGAACGCCGGATACTGCGCCAGCAGGCTGTAGAAGCCGCGCTCCGGGTGCGCCATCGCTTCCTGGGCGAATGTCGCATTGCCGTGGATGATCTCGTGCAGCGCGCTGTTGCCGAAAATCGACAGCCACAGCAGGGTAAAGGTGAACGGGATGATCAGCGTGCCCATCACAAACTGACGGATGGTGCGCCCGCGCGAAATGCGCGCCAGGAACAGACCGACAAACGGCGACCACGCCACCCACCACGCCCAGAAGAACAGCGTCCAGCTGTTCATCCACTCCACCGGACGGTCAAAGGCGAAGCTGTTCAGCGTCATGCCCATAAAGCGGTTCACGTAGTCGCCCACGTTCAGCACCAGCGCGTTGAGCAGGAACGAGGTGTCGCCCATGAAGAGCACGAACAGGATCAGTCCCAGCGCCAGGGCCACGTTCAGCTCGGAAAGCACGCGGATGCCCTTATCGACGCCCGACGTCACCGAAATGGTGGCGATAATCACCGAGAGCGCAATCAGCGCGGCTTTGGCCGCCATCGAATCGGGAATATCAAACAGCACGCTCAGCCCGTAGTTGAGCTGCACCACGCCAATCCCGAGCGTCGTCGCGATACCAAAAATGGTGCCGATCACCGCCGCGATATCCACGCTGTGGCCAATCGGGCCGTTTATCTTTTTACCGAAAATCGGGTACAGCGCGGAGCGGATGGTGAGCGGCAAATTATAACGATAGCTAAAGTATCCGAGCGCCATCCCCATCAGGGCGTACATCGACCAGCCGGTCAGGCCGTAGTGGAACAGCGTCCAGACCATCGCCTGGCGCGCGGCCTCCATCGTCTGCCCCGCCCCTTCCGGCGGCTGCATATACTGGGTAACC
Organism: uncultured Enterobacter sp.; assembly: GCA_946477805.1. Taxonomy (GTDB): domain Bacteria; phylum Pseudomonadota; class Gammaproteobacteria; order Enterobacterales; family Enterobacteriaceae; genus Enterobacter. The sequence goes on along the minus strand of CAMKZP010000087.1, from coordinate 1,847 downwards.
GGTTCCGCCACGGAGAAGAACATCAGGTCGATGCCGATGCCCGCGGCAAACAGCATCGCGGCCCAGCTCAGCAGGCTGAACTCGGGCTTGGACTGCTCGGGCCCGAGCTTCACCGAGCCGAAGCGCGAGCAGGCAATGCAGACCACGAAGACAATATAAAGCGTCGCGGCCAGCAGATAGTACCAGCCGAAGGTCTTCGACACCCAGTTCAGGGTGCGGCCAATCCACTCGGCGGAAAAATCACGAAAGAAGATCGTCGTCAGGGAAAACAACAAAATCAGCCCGGCGGAAGTATAAAAAACGACCGGGTTGATTTTGTCTTTTTCTCTGTCTTGTGAAAGGTCTGTCATCCAGTATCCCCACTGTTTTTGTAACTATTGAAATCCAAATCCGCAACAATTAAGACACATTTTATATTGAACGTCCAATCAAAAACCGCTTTAATATATAACCAACGCTGATGAATGGAGTGGCAAAAATGCCCAAAGTGGGGATGCAGCCGATCCGGCGCAGGCAGCTTATCGACGCCACGCTGGAAGCAATAAATGAAGTGGGTATGCATGACGCGACGATCGCGCAGATTGCCCGTCGGGCGGGCGTTTCCACGGGGATCATCAGCCACTACTTCAGAGATAAAAACGGCCTGCTGGAAGCGACCATGCGCGATATCACCGGCCAGCTGCGCGACGCGGTATTGAGCCGCCTGCGCGCCCTGCCGAACGGCAGCGCGGAGCAGCGCCTGCAGGCGATTGTCGGCGGCAACTTTGATGAAACGCAGGTCAGCAGCGCGGCGATGAAGGCCTGGCTGGCCTTCTGGGCGAGCAGCATGCACCAGCCGATGCTCTACCGCCTGCAGCAGGTGAGCAGCCGCCGATTGCTCTCAAACCTGGTGTACGAGTTCCGCCGCGAGCTGCCGCGCGAGCAGGCGGAAGAGGCGGGCTACGGGCTGGCGGCGCTGATCGACGGGCTGTGGCTACGCGCCGCGCTGAGCGGCAAACCGCTGGATAAAACCCTGGCGCAGTCCCTCACCAGCCACTTTATCAGCCAGCATTTACCGACCGACTAACCGAGGAGAATTTATGTCCCGAATGGCAGAACAGCAGCTTTATATCAATGGTGGTTATACATCCGCCACCAGCGGTCGCACCTTCGAGACCATCAATCCGGCCAACGGTGAAGTCCTGGCGAGCGTACAGGCCGCCGGGCGCGAAGACGTCGACCGCGCCGTAGAAAGCGCAACGCGCGGGCAAAAAATCTGGGCGGCAATGACCGCGATGGAGCGCTCGCGCATTTTGCGCCGCGCCGTCGACATCCTGCGCGAGCGCAACGACGCGCTGGCCAGGCTGGAAACCCTCGACACCGGTAAAGCGTTCTCTGAAACCTCAACCGTGGACATCGTCACCGGCGCGGACGTGCTGGAGTACTACGCGGGGCTGATCCCGGCGCTGGAAGGCAGCCAGATCCCCCTGCGCGACACCTCGTTCGTCTACACCCGCCGCGAGCCGCTGGGCGTGGTGGCGGGCATCGGCGCGTGGAACTACCCGATCCAGATCGCCCTGTGGAAATCCGCCCCGGCGCTGGCGGCGGGCAACGCGATGATCTTCAAGCCAAGCGAAGTCACCCCGCTCACCGCTCTGAAGCTTGCCGAGATCTACACCGAAGCGGGCCTGCCGGACGGCGTGTTTAACGTCCTGCCGGGCGTGGGCGCGGAAACCGGCCAGTTCCTCACCGAGCATCCGGGGATTGCCAAGGTCTCGTTCACCGGCGGCGTCGCCAGCGGCAAAAAAGTGATGGCCAACTCGGCGTCCTCGTCCCTGAAGGAGGTCACGATGGAGCTGGGCGGCAAA
>CAMKZP010000086.1 GCA_946477805.1 uncultured Enterobacter sp. | reverse complement strand
AGCGTCAGATGTGTATAAGAGACAGGTATAGCCGCGATGCGCCAGCCCTTCAAGGGTTTCCAGCAGGGTGGTATCGAACGGTTTACCGGCGGCGGCATCGTCGATGGCCTTGCGGTACACCTGCGCGGTGCGGGCGCAGTAGTAATAGGACTTGGTGCGGCCTTCGATTTTCAGGGAGTGCACGCCCATCTGCGTCAGACGCTCGACGTGCGCGACGGCGCGCAGGTCTTTGGAGTTCATGATGTACGTGCCGTGCTCGTCCTCAAAGGCGGTCATGTACTCGCCGGGACGCTTGGCTTCCTCAATCATAAACACGCTGTCGGTCGGCGCGCCGACGCCCAGGGTAGGCTCGACGTTGGTCACCGGGATCGGCTCGTGCTTGTGCACGATGTTGCCAATGTCGTCCTCTTTGCCTTCCTGGACGTTATATTCCCAGCGGCAGGCGTTGGTGCAGGTGCCCTGGTTCGGATCGCGTTTATTGATATAGCCGGAGAGCAGGCAGCGCCCGGAGTAAGCCATGCACAGCGCGCCGTGGACGAAAATCTCGATTTCCATCTCTGGCACCTGGGTGCGGATCTCTTCGATCTCGTCGAGAGACAGTTCGCGCGACAAAATAACGCGGGTCAGCCCCATCTGCTTCCAGAATTTTACCGTCGCCCAGTTAACGGCGTTGGCCTGCACGGAGAGGTGAATATCCATCTCCGGGAAGTTCTCCCGAACCAGCATGATTAAACCCGGGTCCGACATGATCAGCGCGTCCGGCCCCATATCCACAACCGGCTTCAGGTCACGAATGAACGTTTTCAGCTTGGCGTTGTGCGGGGCGATGTTCACCACCACGTAGAATTTTTTGCCCAGGGCATGCGCTTCGTTGATGCCGAGCTGCAGGTTCTCGTGGTTGAATTCGTTGTTGCGCACGCGCAGCGAGTAGCGCGGCTGGCCCGCGTACACCGCGTCGGCACCATAGGCGAAAGCGTAACGCATATTTTGCAGCGTTCCCGCCGGGGAAAGGAGTTCCGGTTTAAACATGATAGTTCTCGTTCTGATGACAGGTCAGATCCGCGTGCACCCGGTGCAGCGGTAAGGGGAGATCCCCTACTTTAAGGGCGGGCATTGTAGCGCTGCGGGGCAGGGAGGTAAAGCTTTGCTCCTCACCCTCACCCCTCACCCTCTCCCCAAAGGGGAGAGGGTGTATAAGTCCCCTCTCCCCTTTGGGGAGAGGGTTAGGGTGAGGGGTAAGGGGGAATAATGTTACTCAAGCAATCCTGCACGCATCCGCTTCCCAGCGGTACCCGACGCCGTACACCGCGCGAATAAACGACTGGTCGGCGTCCAGCGCCTCCAGCTTGCGGCGCAGGTTTTTGATATGGCTGTCGATGGTGCGGTCGGTCACCACGCGGTAGTCGTCATACAGGTGGTTCAGCAGCTGTTCGCGGGAAAACACTTTCCCCGGCTCGTGGGAGAGGGTTTTCAGCAGGCGGAACTCGGCCGGGGTGAGGTCCAGAAGCCTGCTGCGCCAGCTTGCCTGGAAGCGGCTTTCGTCGACGATCAGCGGGCTTTCGGCATCCAGCACCTGCAGCTCGCGCTGCGGCCTGCAGCGGCGCAGAATAGTCTTCACGCGGGCCACCACTTCGCGCGGGCTGTACGGCTTGCAGATGTAATCGTCTGCGCCAATTTCCAGCCCCAGCAGGCGGTCGATCTCTTCGATTTTCGCGGTCACCATCACGATGGGCACGTCGGAAAAGCGGCGGATCTCCCGGCACAGGGTCAGGCCGTCGGTGCCCGGCAGCATTAAATCCAGCAGGATCAGGTCCGGCGGCGTCTGGCGCACGTACGCCAGAACCTGGTCGCCGTGGCTGATAAGCGACGGCGCGTAGCTGGCCGCGCGCAGATAGTCGATCAGCAGCTGCCCAAGCTTAGGCTCGTCTTCCACAATCAAAATGCGCGGCGTGTTTTCGTCAATCGGTAACTCGGTCATGCTTCTCTCGATAAATCCCGTTCCAGAGGTAACTCTACTGTAATGCTAACCCCGCCAAAAGGCGAATGGGCGGCGCGGATCGTGCCGTTGTGCGCCTCAACGATGTTGACGCAAATCGCCAGGCCCAGGCCGGAGCCGCCGCTGGCGCGGTTGCGCGACCCTTCGGTGCGGTAGAATCGCTCGAACAGCCTTTCCAGCTGCGCGTCCTGCACGCCGGGGGCGGAGTCCGCGAAGGTGAGGGCGAAGCGCCCGTTTTCCTGCCTGCCGGAGATATGCAGCCCGCCGCCGCTGTCGGTGTAGCGCAGGCTGTTCTCCAGCAGGTTGTTGAACAGCTGCATCAGCCGGTCCTTATCGCCAAACACCACGGCGCTGTCCGGCAGGGAGAGGTCAATTTTCAGGCTGCGGCTGGCAAAGCGCTCGCGGAATGCGCCGCTGATCACTTCCAGAATATTAATGACGTCGACCGGCGCTTTCTGGTAGGCGAGCGCGCCTTCGTCGGACATGGAGAGCTGGTGCAGGTCGTCCACCAGCTTGGTGAGCGTCCCCACTTCCGCCTGCAGCGAGGCCACGGACTCGGGGGTGAACTGCCGCACGCCGTCCTGAATCGCCTCCAGCTCGCCGCGCAGGACCGCCAGCGGAGTGCGCAGCTCGTGCGAAATATCGGCCATAAAGTCGCGGCGCATCTGCTGGTTCTTCTCCAGCGTGCTGGCGAGCTGATTGAAGTCCTGCGCCAGCTTGCCCAGTTCGTCCTGGCTGCGGGTGTCCACGCGGGTGGTAAAATCCCCGGCGGCCAGCCTGTGCGTGCCTTCCACCAGCCGCTTAACCGGCGCCAGCAGGCCGCGCGCCAGCGGGAAGGTGGCGAGCGCGGCGAGCAGCGTCGAGAGGGCGACAATCAGCCAGCTGGTCTGGCGCTGCTGGCGGTCAAAGTTGATATCGGTGCTGCGCGTCAGCCGCTCCACCGGCGAGGCGATCACCCAGCCCACGGTCGCGCCGTTAGACTGGATCGCGCGCCTCGTGCCGTCCGGCGGTACCGGGGCACGCGGGCCAACGAGCACGCGCATCTCCTGGTCAATCACCCAGAACTGCGTGCGCCAGCCGTGCGGCGGCATACCGGGGCCCGGGCGATCGTCGTCGCTGTCGTGCTCCAGCGAGCGCAGGATTTGAAACACGAAGCGGTCGTTATTGCGCAAAAACCGCCAGTTGCCGTGCAGCCCGTACTGCTCGCCCAGCGCGTCGCTCAGGCCCTGCAGCCGCTGCTCGTTGCCGTGCTTGATGTAGTCAATAAACCCGCGCTCGAAGCTGACCCGCACCGCCCAGTGCATGGTGATCAGCAGGACGATACAGGTGGCAAAAATCGCCACGAAGAGTTTGCCGGTAATACCCGGCCGCCAGAATTTCATGGTGAACTCCTTTTACCGCGTCGAATCACGACGTTCTTAGTGGCGTCGTTGGGGACGCGGGCGAAGATAAGGGCGGGCAGGGCGATAATCACCGCCATGCTGAGGTACGTGTATAAAAAGACCTGATGCGCGACGGGGGTGTCAACGCTGAGATGGTGCTGGCCGTACATGCCGAGCAGCAGGCCAGCCACCGTCACGCCAACGCTCATGGAGAGCTGCATGATCATCGACAGCAGGCTGTTGCCGCTGCTCGCCAGTTCGTCTGGCAGGTCTTTCAGCGTCAGGGTGTTCATCGATGAAAAACGCACGGAGTTGACCACCCCCTGGCAGAACAGCACCAGCGGCAGAAGGTAGTACCAGCCCATCAGCGCCACGGCCATAAACAGCAGGCTGACCAGTGCCAGGCCCAGCGTGGCGGCAACCAGCACCCGGCGGTAGCCAAAGCAGTTTACCACCTGCACCACGATGCGCTTCATCCCCATGCTGCCGAGCACCATCGGGATCATCATCAGCCCCGCGTGGAACGGCGAGAAGCCCATGCCGATCTGCAAAAACACCGGCGTCATGAACGGCAGCATGCCGCTGCCGATGCGCCCGGCAAAGCTGCCGATAAGCCCGAGGCGATAGGTGGGGTTTTTAAACAGGTTCAGGCTAAACAGCGCCGCGTCATTCCCGCGAGCATGGCGCAGATACCAGAGAACGGCGGCGATACCGAGGACGACCAGCACGCCCAGCGTCAGGGAGGAGATCCCCAGCCCTTTTTGCCCGTCGAGCGCCAGCGTCAGCGTGGCCATACCGGCCGCCAGCAGGATAAAGCCGACGACGTCAAAGCGTCGCGTCTGCATTTTGTAGTTCGGCATCAGCGCCAGGGTCGCGATCGCGCCGACGATGCCCACCGGCAGGTTGATGAGGAAAATCCAGTGCCAGGAGGCGTACTCCACCAGAATCCCGCCCAGCGCCGGGCCCAGCAGCGGCCCGATCTGGCCGGGCAGAGTGACGAAGGTCATCGCCGCCATATACTGCTCGCGCGGGACGATCTTCATTACCGTTAGCCGTCCGACGGGCACCATCATCGCCCCGCCGACGCCCTGCAGCACGCGCGCCATCACCAGCTCGTCGAGCGTGTTCGCCCGGGCGCAGAACAGCGATCCGGCGGTAAACAGCACGATGGCGGTGAAGAAAATATTTCGCACCCCCACTTTATCCGCCAGCCAGCCGCTGGCGGGCAGCATCACCGCCACCGTCAGCACGTAGGAGACAATCACCATGTGCATGTGCAGCGGGCTTTCCCCCAGGCTTTTAGCCATGGAGGGGAGGGCGGTATTGACGATGGTCGTGTCCAGCGACTGCATAAAGAAGCCGAACGCGACGATCCAAAGCTGCCAGCGAACGCTGCGGGGAAGCTCGGTCATTTACCCGGCCACCGTGGTGCTGTTTCTACGCGAAAAGCGCAGCCGCAGGCGGTCAAAGAACAGGTAGACCACCGGCGTGGTGTACAGCGTCAGCAGCTGGCTCATCACCAGCCCGCCGACGATGGTGATCCCCAGCGGCTGGCGCAGCTCGGAGCCGTCGCCGCCGGAAATGACCAGCGGCAGGGCGCCGAACAGCGCCGCCAGGGTGGTCATCATAATCGGGCGGAAGCGCAGCAGGCAGGCCTGGAATATGGCCTCCTCCGGCGTCAGGCTGCCGTTGCGCTGGGCGTCGAGCGCGAAGTCGACCATCATGATCGCATTTTTCTTCACAATGCCGATTAACAGCATGATCCCGATGAGCGCGATAAGGCTGAACGGGGCGCCGAACAGCTCCAGCGCCAGCAGCGCCCCGACGCCCGCCGACGGCAGGGTAGAGAGGATCGTCAGCGGGTGAACGTAGCTCTCATACAGCACGCCGAGGACGATATAGACCGTCGCAATCGCCGCCAGAATCAACACGATCTGCGAGTTCATCGTGTCCTGGAAGACCTGCGCCGTGCCGGCAAAACTGCCGCGCACGGTGGACGGCACGCCCAGCTGCGTCATGGCGCGGTTGATAGCGTCGCTGGCTTCAGAGAGCGATGAGCCGGTCGGCAGGTTAAAGGAGACGGTCGAGGCGGCGGAAAGCCCCTGATGGTTCACCGAGAGCGGCGCGTTCGACGGCTGCCAGCTGGCGAAGTACGACAGCGGGATCGCCTTGCCGTCGCTGTTGATCACAAACATTTTGTCCAGGGCGCTGATGTCCTGGGTGTAGCGCGGATCCACCTCCATCACCACTTTGTACTGGTTCATCGGCTGGTAGATGGTGGAAATTTCACGCTGGCCGAAGGCGTTGTTCAGCAGGCTGTTGGCCGCGGCCACGTCAATGCCGAGGCGCGACATGGTTTCACGATCGTAGGTCAGGGCCATCTCCGCGCCGTTGTCCTGCTGGTCTGAGTTGACGTCCGCCAGCTCGGGCAGGGCCGCCAGCGCCTTGCGGATTTTCGGCTCCCACTCGCGCAGGGCGGCCAGGTCGTCCGAAAGCAGGGTGTACTGGTAGCTGGCGTTGGCCTGGCGTCCGCCGACGCGGATATCCTGAACGGCCATCAAAAACAGGTTTGCCCCCGGCTCTTTGGCGAGCTTCACTCGCAGGCGGTCGATCACCTGCTGCGCGGTCTCTTCCCGCTCGCCGCGCGGTTTCAGGGCGATAAACATCATCCCGCTGTTGACGCGCGAGCCGCCGGTAAAGCCGGTCACGTTATCCACCGCCGGATCTTCACGGATGATCTTCATAAAGTCCTGCAGCTTGCCGCGCATCGCCTGGAACGAAATGCTCTGGTCCGCCTGAATGCCGCCCATCAGCACGCCGGTGTCCTGCTCCGGGAAGAAGGTTTTCGGGATGGTGATGTACATCCAGACGTTGAGCACGATGGTGCCAATCAGCACCAGCCCGACCAGCCGGGTGTGGTTCAACACCCACTTCAGCGATTTGCCGTAGCCCTCCTGCATCGCCATCAGAAAACGGCCAAAGCCTTTGCGCCGCGGCTGGGAGTGCGGTTTGCTGCGCTTGAGCATCCAGCCGCACATCATCGGCGTGAGCGTCAGCGAGATAACCAGCGAGATGCCGATCGCCACTGAAAGCGTGACGGCAAATTCCCGCAGCAGCCGCCCGGGCAGCCCGCCCATCAGCAGCAGCGGCAGGAACACCGCCACCAGCGACAGGCTCATGGAGAGCACGGTAAAACCCACCTCGCGCGTCCCCTGCAGCGCCGCCTGCAGCGGCTTCATGCCCGCTTCCAGATGGCGGGAGATGTTCTCCAGCACCACGATGGCGTCATCCACCACGAAGCCGGTGGCAATCGTCAGCGCCATCAGCGACAGGTTGTTGAGGCTAAAGCCGCACAGGTACATGGCGGCAAAGGTGCCGATCAGCGAAACCGGCACGGCCACCGCCGGGATAAGCGTCGCACGGCCGGAGCGCAGGAACAGGAATACCACCAGGATCACCAGCGCCACGGAGATAATCAGCGTTTGCTCCACCTCTTCGAGCGAGGCGCGAATGGTGGGGGAGCGGTCCTGAGCAATCTGCAGGTCGATCGCCGCCGGAATAGTCTCCTGCAGCTCCGGCAGCCGCTCGCGAATGCTGTTCACCGTCTGGATGATGTTGGCTTCCGGCAGCTTGCGGATCATCAACAGGATCGCCGGTTTGGCGTTGGTCATCCCGGCGTTACGCACGTCCTGCACCGAATCGGTAACGCTGGCGCACCGCCGCGCCGTTGTTGTAGTGAATAATCAGCGGCTGATATTCGGCGGCGGTTTTCAGCTCGTCGTTAGCCTGAATTTGCCAGCGGTGGCTGCCGTCCTCAATGGCCCCCTGCGGCCTGCGCACGTTGGCGTTGCTGATGGCGGTGCGCACGTCGTCCAGCGACACGCCCTGGTTGAACAGCGCCTGCGGGTTTAACCCCACGCGCACGGCGGGCAGGGAGCTGCCGCCGACGCTCACGTCACCCACGCCGTCGATCTGGGCAATAGTCTGGGCCAGCTGCGTGGAGGCGAAGTCGTACAGCTGCCCCTGGGAATAGGTGTCCGAGGTGAGCGTCAGGATCATGATCGGCGCATCGGACGGGTTAGCTTTACGATAGGTCGGACGGCTCGGCATGCCGCTCGGCAGCAGGCTTTGCGCGGCGTTGATCGCCGCCTGCACGTCGCGCGCCGCGCCGTTAATGTCGCGGTCGAAATTAAATTCCAGGATGATGCGGGTGCTGCCGAGCGAGCTGCTGGAGGTCATTTCGTTAACCCCGGCAATGCGCCCGAGCGAGCGTTCCAGCGGCGTGGCGACCGACGACGCCATGGTCTCCGGCGAGGCGCCCGGCAGCGACGCGCTGACCATGATCACCGGGAAATCCACCTGCGGCAGCGGGGCCACCGGCAGCAGCCGGAAGCCCAGCACGCCGCACAGGGTGATGGCGACGGAGAGTAAAATCGTCGCCACCGGGCGGTAGATGAAGAGGGCAAAAAATTTCACCTACGCCTCCTCTTCACGTTTCGGGAAGCGGCTTTTGCTCCACAGCGCCAGGCGGTCAAACAGCAGGTAAATCACCGGCGTGGTAAAGAGCGTCAGGACCTGGCTCACCAGCAGGCCGCCGACCATGCCGATCCCCAGCGGACGGCGCAGCTCCGCGCCAACGCCGGTGCTCAGCATCAGCGGCAGGGCGCCGAGCAGCGCCGCCAGCGTGGTCATCAGGATCGGACGAAAACGCAGCAGGCAGGCCTGGAAGATGGCGTCCCGCGGCGACATCCCCTGCTCGCGCTCGGCGGCAAGGGCAAAGTCGATCATCATGATGGCGTTTTTCTTCACGATGCCGATGAGCAGAATAATCCCGATAATCGCAATCACGTCCAGCTCGCTGCCTGCAAGCATCAGCGCCAGCAGCGCCCCCACGCCCGCCGTGGGCAGGGTGGAGAGGATGGTGATCGGGTGGATAAAGCTCTCATACAGCACGCCGAGCACGATATACATCGCCACCACCGCGGCGACGATCAGCCAGACGGTGTTGCCCAGCGCGGCCTGGAACGCCAGCGTGCTGCCCTGGAACTGGGTCTGAATATCGGACGGGAAGCTGAGATCTTTTTCGGCGGCCAGAATCGCCTCAACGGCCTCGCCCAGCGAATAGCCGTCCGGCACGTTGAACGAGATCGTGGTGGAGGGGAACTGGTCCAGATGGTTAATAGAGAGCGGGGTATGGCGCTCTTCCACGCTGGCAATGGCGCTGAGCGGCACAATCCCGCCGTCTTTGCTGGTCAGGCGCACCGAATCCAGCGCGGCCAGGCCCGGCGTGTGTTCCGTATCATGTTCCAGCACCACGCGATACTGGTTCGCCTGGGTGTAAATGGTGGAGATCAGGCGCTGGCCAAAGGCGTTATACAGCGCGTTATCCACGTCCGCCATGGTGATGCCCAGACGGCTGGCGGTGTCGCGGTTGACGTTCACGTACGCCGCCAGCCCTTTGTCCTGCCAGTCGCTGCTGACGTCAGAGAGCTGCGGCAGGGCTTTCAGCTTATCCACCAGCTGCGGCACCCAGGTGCTCAGCGCCTCAAGCGTGGTGGCCTGCAGCGTGAACTGGTACTGCGTGCGGCTCACCTGGGTATCGATGGTTAAATCCTGAATCGGCTGCAGGTACAGCTCAATGCCCGGCACGCGCGCGACGGCGTTTTGCAGACGCTCAATCACGGCGTTGACGCGGTCGTCCCGGTCGTCCAGCGGCTTGAGGTTAATCTGCAGGCGCGCGCTGTTCAGCGACGGGTTGGTGCCATCCACGCCGACGTAGGCGGTCAGGCTCTCCACCGCCGGATCTTTCATAACGATCTCAGACACCTGCTGCTGGCGCTGGGCCATGTTCGCGAAGGAAACCGACTGCGGCGCCTGAAGCGTGCCCTGAATAATGCCGTTGTCCTGGATCGGGAAGAAGCCTTTCGGGATAAAGATCCACAGCATCACGCTTAGGGCCAGCGTGCCCAGCGCCACGCCGAGGGTTGCCCACGGGTGGTTGAGTACCTTAGCCAGCACGCGGCCATAGGCGGCGATAATGCGCTCGAACATCCGCTCCGAGGCGCGGGAGAAGCGGTTTTGCTTGCGCAGGGACTCGTGGCTTAGCATGCGGGCGCACATCATCGGCGTCAGCGTCAGCGAGACCACGGCGGAGATCAGGATAGCGACCGCCAGCGTCACGGCAAACTCGCGGAACAGCCGCCCGACGATATCGCCCATAAACAGCAGCGGGATCAGCACCGCAATCAGCGAGAAGGTGAGCGAGATAATGGTAAAGCCTATCTCGCCCGCGCCCTTCAGCGCCGCGGCCAGCGGCTTTTCGCCCTTTTCGATATAGCGCGAGATGTTCTCGATAACGACGATGGCGTCATCCACCACGAAGCCGGTGGCGATGGTCAGCGCCATCAGGGTGAGGTTATTGATCGAGAAGTCGAGGAACACCATCACCGCAAAGGTGCCGACCAGCGAGAGCGGTACGGCGACGGCGGGAATAATGGTCGCCGGGACGTTGCGCAGGAACAGGTAAATGATCATCACCACCAGCGCGATCGCCAGCATCAGCTCAAACTGGGTGTCGGTGACCGACGCGCGAATGTTCGTGGTGCGGTCGGAAAGCACCTTCACATTGACCGACTTCGGCAGGCTTTCGATCAGCTGCGGCAGCATGGTGCGGATGCTGTCGGCGGTGTCAATGATGTTAGCCCCCGGCTGGCGCTGAACGTTCATCACGATCGCCTGCTCTTTGTTCGCCCACGCCCCCAGCCAGCTGTTTTCCGCCCCCTGTTCTACGGTTGCGACA
>CAMKZP010000085.1 GCA_946477805.1 uncultured Enterobacter sp. | reverse complement strand
TCATTATGAGTAAGGCTCGTTAAAACAGCCATTCCTGCTTTAACCGAACGCAGGGGGCCTTTGTTTTTGCTAAGGCAAACCATGTATAGATTTGCTTCAGGTAAAGTCCAAAAATGTTCAGCCATACCCGGTGGGTTTTCAATTTCATAGCTGGTGATACTCTCGCCACCACCATTTACTTTGAACGCGGCCAGCGTCAGTGAGAATGTCATATCAATATCCTTATCAAAGTTAAGTAATTATTATTCATACCCTGGTTTAAAAGTGAAGTACATAGGGGTCAGTTTGGATATCGAATATTATTGTACGTTAAGATGGTTTTTTGTACCTCTGAGCTGTGGTAGAGCTTAACCACTTTGACAGGCAGCTTTGAGTGGTAAGCGGACGCTATGTATCATTCAGGAATGTGCTAAACCTTAGCTACCGCTCTTAGGGAAGTTCTGATAGGTTTTCATTGTCACAAAAAAAGGCGTGCAATTATATTGTTCTTCATTGTGTTGTTTTTTTTCACTAATATGACGAATATAAGCCACAATCCCAGAATTTAAAAACAACAGTATATCGAGCCAGCTTGAGCAGGCTGGCTCTATAAAGTTCATGCTGTTATTAATAATTAAAGGTTTACGGTCTCGCCATCATTTGGAACAACTACACGGTCATCAATCTTGTTTTCTTTGATATAGGCACGCATATCTGCGCGGCTGACGGTTGTGTGGTTTACAGCATCCATATGCACTGTAATGATTTTTGCCTGCGGCAACATCTCATAGGCGTGACGGACATCTTTTGTGCCCATAATAATGCCTGCGTCAGGGAAATTCAGGTTGCGGGCATCACCGGTATTCAGCACTAACACATCCGGTTTGTATTTCACGATTGCCTTGTTCACGTCGGCATTCCACAGGGTATCGCCGGCAACATAGACGGTTTTATGACCTTTTGCCGTGAAAACGACGCCCATGGCTTCGCCGAGGATCTCGCTGAGTGACGAGGCAAACATTTCGTCAGTACCGTGAGCACCGTGCGTTTTAACCACCGTAACATCGCCGAACTGCATTGTACCATTCAGGACTTTGACGTTTTTAAAACCCTGACTCCGGATTAATTTTGCATCATCTTCATGCTGGGCGATGATGAGAATATCTTTAGGCAACTTTTTCTGGGCTTCCGGATCCCAGTGGTCTAGGTGCGTATGGGTGACAATGATCCCTTCCACACCCTTATAGGTATCCTCAATGCTTACCGGCAGTTCAACGAGAGGGAATCGCAGCTGGCTGTTGTGTGTATTCTCAAAACCGGGATAAGCATCTTTTTTACCCAGCATTGGATCGATAAGAAATGTTTTACCCGCAATTTCTATTCTGCCGGTTGCATTGCGAATTTGCTGATAATGATCGGCGGCAAAAGCAGAGGACATTAATGTTGCACTCAGTACTACGGCAGCGAATAATTTATTCATGTTCATTCAGACTCCAGATGAGATATTGATACTACGATACAGTCTGCCATCAGCAGACATTTAAAAATATTAAGGGAAATAATTATGCCTGTATCTGATACCTGATTAGTTCCCGGCTGGCTTTAATTTCTCGTCAATCATAGGGGATACCCTGCTGATATGCCTGTGCCCACAGGGACAACTTTCGATGGTATCGGGTCATTGTTTATTTCGCAGGCGAAGAGTATGAAGAACCTGGCATTGACCGGACCACCGGCCTGTAGGGCTTATCTCCCCCTGGCTTCACAATTTCTGTCCTGCTTCGCGGGGAATTTTCTGCACTGGCACGACAGGCGTTCGCAGGTGTACCTCCAGGCCTCGCTGCTGAATTGACCCGTTTTCATTGCTAATTGGCTGTGAGCCCTCTCACGTGTGTCCTGTCGTGCTCCGTATACTCCTTTCACCATGAGTGGGCGGATGAGCGGCAGCTTAACGTTGCCGTTATTTCCCTCTGCCCGGGACCCGGTCGGATATTGTGTCATCTGGTTTCCTTCAGGCGGGTAAATGCCGGGCTGAGGCTCCCCGTCTGCTTAATTTCATTCCGGAGCTTCACTAACATGAGAAATATGCGTCAGCAGGTCCTGATACTTGCGGGATCACAGGCTATCTTTCAGTCGATATCGGTACTGATAATGACAATAGGCGGACTGGCGGGGGCCCTCCTGACGCCAAATCCTTCACTGGTGACGGTCCCCATTTCAATGGCAAGCCTGGGCACCGTACTGGTGATGTTTCCCGCCTCTTTATGGATGGATCGGGCAGGCAGAAAAACAGGATTCATTACCGGTACCCTGAGCGGGATTATGGCCGCCGTCATTTCCATGGTGGCCATGATCCAGGATTCATTCATCCTGCTGTGCCTGGGGATGTTTTTTCTGGGAATATACCAGGCCTTTGCGCAGTTTTTCCGTTTTGCTGCGGGTGAAGTTGCGCTGCCGGCATTCCGCACCCGGGCCATTTCGCTGGTTCTGGCTGGCGGTGTTGTTGCTGCCCTGTTAGGCCCGTTCCTGGCCAGCTACGGAAGCACACTGTTCAGCGTGACCTATATGGGGTCATTCCTCTTTATGGCCGTGCTGGCTTCGCTGGGGTTACTTCTGCTGTCGCGTTTACACATGCCTACACAGACCGCTGACCCGTCAGCACAGACCGGTCCCCGTCCGTGGTTCAGGGTCATATCCCAGCCGTCTTATCTTGTGGCGCTTTTTTCCGGTGCTTCAGGGTTTGGCATTATGGTGCTGGGACTGACCGCCACCCCCATTGCCATGAAACACTATGGGTTTGAACTCCCACAGATCGCTGTGGTTATCCAGCTTCACATTCTGGGGCGTTTCGTTCCCTCCTTTTTCACCGGAAGACTCATCGACCGGTTCGGTGTCACTACCATTATGCTGGCGGGGATCCTGCTCCTGCTTGCGTATATTGCGCTGGTGCTGTCCGGCGTCACGTGGGGATTTTTTGCCAGTGCGTTGATCCTGATGGGGATAGGCTGGAATTTTCTTTACGTCGGAGGGACCAGCCTGCTGGCAACGACCTACTCGGCAGCAGAAAAAGGCGTGGCTCAGGCGGCAAATGACATGAGTGTCTTTATCTTCAGTCTGATTTGTTCCCTGGGTGCCGGCCCACTGTTCAACGCATTTGGCTGGAAAACCATGCACCTCATCCTGGTTCCCTGGATCATCAGCCTGATTGCACCGGTGCTGTGGCTGATCTGGCATAAGAGGCGTGCGGTCAGACCGGCTCTGAAATAAGGACGCTGTCCCGCTGTTACCTGACGAGTCATTCCGCGTAAATGAAATTACTGCGCGACAGCTGATATCCTGCTGGCGCTGCTGACGGGCACAGGTTGACCTGATTTCATCGCCTAATGACCTGTGAGCGTGTCACGCCCACCGGGATCACCGTTTATAGTAATCCACCTGCCACCCCATGATCCGATCACCACGGGCGGGATGTGGCTTAAAATCTGATGAATCACTGGAGAGAGAAATGAAGTTAACGCAAGTCCGTAATGCCACCCTCATGCTGGAATACGCCGGAAAGAAATTCCTTATCGACCCGATGCTGGCTGAAAAAGACGCCTGGGATGGTTTTGCCGGAAATGCGCGTCCGCACCTCCGCAACCCTATGGTACCGCTGCCTGTGGCGGTTGAAACGTTGCTGAACGTTGATGCGGTGATCCTGACGCACACGCATACTGACCACTGGGACGAAGCGGCACAGAAGGCGGTGCCGAAAGACATGCTTATCTATACCCAGGACGAAAATGATGCTGCACTGATCCGCTCTCAGGGATTTGTTAATATCCGTGTACTGAAAGATGAAAACCATTTCGTAGATGGCCTGACAATTTACAAAACTGACGGCCAGCATGGCAGCAATGAACTCTACGCAGATACCGTCTGGGGGGAATTACTCGGCGATGCCTGCGGACTGGTATTCACGCACCACGATGAAAAAACGCTTTATATCGCAGGGGATACCGTCTGGGTGAAACCGTATGTAAAAAGCCTGCAGCGTTTCCGCCCGGACGTTGTGGTGCTGAATACCGGCTATGCGGTTAACGATCTTTACGGACCAATCATCATGGGTAAGGAGGACACGCTGCGCACCCTGGCGATGCTGCCTGAGACAACCATCGTTGCTTCGCACATGGAGGCGATTAACCACTGTCTGCTCACCCGCGCCGAGCTGCGTGAATTCACCCTTGAGCACGGCATTGAAAAACAGGTACGGATCCCGGCTGACGGAGAGATCCTCACGTTCTGATGGTCTGCATACTTCCGTCCCTGGAGATACTCCGGAACCGGCCACGGCTGCCATATAGCCGGTCCGTATGAACGTGTCAGCGACCGGAATTCCGGTCGCTGCAACTGACGAAAAGGTAAATACGATGTCTGCTTTGACAGTTGCCGTCATTGTCACTGACGGTTTCAGCCCGTTTCACTTTTCTGTACCCTGCATCATTTTCGGCGCCTCAATGCCGGAACCGGAGCTGTTCCGTGTCGAAATCTGTGCCCGGGAGCCGGGTATGGTGCAGTCTGATATCGGACTGTCCATCAACGTTGAGCATGGGCTGGAACGTCTTGATGCTGCCGATATTATCATCGTCCCTTACTGGCATAATCCTGATGAGAAACCAGACCAGGCACTGCTCGATAAGCTGATCAGCGCGTGGCAGCGTGGCGCACAGGTGGTGGGGCTATGCCTGGGTACCTACGTGCTGGCTTATACTGGGCTGCTCGACGGACACCGTGCTGCCACACACTGGGAGTATGAACAGGATTTCACAGCCCGCTTTCCTGACGTTCACCTAGACAGCAATTCGCTGTATACCCGCGACGAACGGCTGATTACCTCTGCCGGCACTGCTGCGGGTATCGACTGCTGTCTGAGTATTATCCGAGACCATTACGGTTCGGCCGTTGCCAACCGGGTGGCCCGGAGGATGGTCGTTCCGCCTTACCGGGAAGGCGGCCAGGCTCAGTTTATAGAACGTCCTGTCCCGGAAACAACACGGGACAACAAAATGAATGAATTAATGGATTATCTGCGCCGCAATCTGGACAAACCTCATGACCTGGATTCACTGGCCGGATTTGTCAGCATGAGCCGGAGAACGCTGACCCGTCACTTTCTGAAGGCCACCGGTACAACACTGGCAGACTGGATCAACGCGGAACGACTTCAGCGAAGCCAGGAGCTGCTGGAGACGACCAGCCACAGTATTGAAAAGGTCGCCGAAATGGCCGGATTTCAGTCACCCGTTTCATTCCGTCAGAGTTTTAAGTCAAAATTCAGTGTGAGTCCCAGCGAATGGCGCCGCGCATTCCGGGGGCCTGATCTGGTTGACCGACAAAATGACCAGGCATGACAGCGAATATGGTATTTGAATCCTCACAGATACTGCACAGCAGATTTAGGGCACTCCCCTTCCGGACGCAGTGGTCCCCTCAGCCAGTCAACGATGTAAAATTTAGTTGTATGCGATCCACGGCAGGATGAAGGGTTTTTAAGCCGGCTCCTGCTACGGCATTAACAATTTTCCAGTACCGGTGTGTTTTGTTGTAAGAGCTGCCCCCATAGATTTACACTCTGAGGCGTTAGCAACATCCGCTTCTGGCACACAGCGGACTTTCCTTACATAGATGATGCATCAGTCTGCTAATCACAAAGGTTGTTACAGGGCGCTAATATTACGCCATGACTGCAAATAAACACCGTCATTCCAGCCTTTCAGGCAGTTTCATTATTTTTATGAAGCGCTTGTATCCGGCAAACCTGTGAAGCACTGTAGCCTGTAGCATCCGCCGTTTCCCGGATACTCAGTTTCTTTACCTGCCGGTAGTACAGGACTTTCTGATGCCGTTCCTGATCGGCTTGCTTACCCCGGTACTTTCCAATTGTATGAGCCCGCTCGATTCCCTGTTTTTGCCGCTGGCGGCGGCTCAGCCAGTCCTTATGTGACATTGCGGCCATCAGATCGATAAGCATGTTATTGATGGCGGTTATTACTGCGCGGGTGATCGGATCGGCCTGAGAAGGATCCTTATCTGACAGTGCCTGCCATGATGTGGGCACATCAAGACTGACAATTCGCAGCTCATGTTGTTCTATCTGTTTTTTTAGCGTCATCCAGTCGCTGTTGCTGAGACGTGTCAGACGGTCTATCTGCTCGACCAGTAAAATATCATTGTGGTGACTGTCCATCAGTAAGCGTCCCAGTTCCGGGCGCTCAAGTTTTGTGCCACTGATATTTTCCCGGTAATAGCTGGCGATTTTATGCCCCCGTTCCTGGACGAACTGCTCCAGCATCTCTTTTGCTCGATCGGCGAACTGGTCTTCCGTCGATGCCCTTAAATAAGCTCTGATGAACATTTTCCCACCGCATTATCGCATTTAGGTTATTGCACTTAATCTATCGCATATAGGTTATGTCATTCATCGTGTGCCGTCACGTTTTGATTATGGCGTCAGGGTGTACCCTTATGCGATAACCATTTTTGTTAAAAATACCGCATCGAATAATTTGTGAGGGAAACTATATGGCAAGGAGGCAGATTCTTTCTCTGTCGGATAGAGAATCATTACTGGCATTGCCTGAAGATGAGTTAACGCTGACCCGAATGGCGTATTTCAGTGAGCATGATCTGGCGCTTATCAGTGCTCACCGTAAACCCGCCAGCCGTTTTGGTTTTGCCGTCCTTCTTTGCTATCTGAAAAATGTCGGCTTTGCCCCGGATAAAAAAATCCCACCCTCTGATGCGCTGCTGAAGCATATCGCCAGCAGGCTAAAGCTTACCGGGGATCTCTGGCCAGCTTACCTTTCCGGCCGGGATACGACCCGGCGTGAGCATTTAACCGAACTGTACCGCTATCTTGGCGTAAAGGCGTTCACCGGCAAAATACAGCAGGACTGTATTACACACCTTTTGTCGATGGCGACGCGCACCGATAAAGGTATTCTCCTGGCCGAAGAGTTACTGGTCTGGCTCCGGCAGAACAACGTGATAATCCCCGCGATTGATGTCGTGGAGCGTACCTGTGCGGAGGCCATGGCTGGCGGAGATAAAATCGTATTTCAGACTCTGAATGCTCCATTAACTCCGGCGCACAGGGATGCCCTGGATCGTTTACTTGAGTCATCAGATAATCAGCCTTCCAGGCTGACATGGCTTCTGCAACCGCCGGGTAAAATCAACGGTAAGAACGTGCTGCAACATCTTGAACGGCTCAGCAGCATTGAATCGCTGGCCTTACCTGAAGGTATAGATCGTACCATTCACCAGAACCGGTTGCTGAAACTGGCGCGGGAAGGCCGAAAGATGAGTAGCCGGGATTTGGCCCGATTTTCAGCAGCCCGCCGTCATGCGATCCTGGTCTGCGTGCTGGAAGAAGCCAGAGCCACACTGACAGACGAAGTTATTGAGCTGCATGAGCGAATGCTGAACAGCCTTTTCAGCAAAGCCAAAAGAACACAGGCTGAGCGCCTTCAGCAGACCGGAAAGCTGATCCAGTCCAAACTGAGACAGTACATCGATGTCGGCCAGGCGCTGTCTGATTCCCGCGATTCCGGTGGCGATCCATGGCTCGCAATAGAAAACATACTCCCGTGGCCTGAATTTGTCGCCAGTCTGGAGGAAACACGCCATCTCGCCAGAAAAAATAATTTTGACCCGCTGCATATTATTACTGAGAAATACAGCACATTACGGAAATATGCCCCGCGCATGTTGTCCGCTTTACAGTTAGTCGCAACCCCGGCAGCGCAACCTCTGGCTGATGCGCTGGTTGTGATCAAGGATATGTACCGGAAGCAGTCACGTAAAGTTCCGGCGACAGCGCCGCTTGAGTTTGTCCCTGAAAGCTGGCGCAAGGTGGTGATTACACCTGCGGGTATTGACCGGCAGTATTATGAATTTTGTGCGCTCAGCGAGCTTAAGGGGGCGTTGCGCTCCGGGGATATCTGGGTTAAAGGCTCGCGCCGCTACAAAAATTTTGATGATTACCTCATACCCGAAAAGGACTTTGACAAACTCACACCGGTGCTGCCACTGCCCGTATCTGCTGATTATCATGAATACATTACCAGCCGTATGACTCTGCTTCAGTCCAGACTTGAAGAGGTCAATGCCATGGCTGCCCTTGGTGAGCTGCCCGATGTGGAAATATCCGACAAGGGCGTAAAAGTCTCTCCGCTGGATAACTGCGTTCCGGCGCAGGTTTCACCGCTGGCAGAGCTGGTTTACAGCATGCTACCGCGACCTAAAATCACGGAAATTCTCGATGAGGTAAACAGCTGGACGGCGTTTACCCGACATTTTTCGCATATAAAAAATGACATTATCCGTCCTGATACCCGCCGGCTCCTCACCACCATTCTTGCGGATGGCATCAATCTTGGCCTGACCAAAATGGCAGAAGCCTGCCCCGGGAGCACAAAATCATCACTCGAAGATATTCAGGCATGGTACATCCGCGACGAAACCTATTCAGCCGCCCTTGCAGAGCTGGTAAACGCGCAGGGGAAAAGACCGCTGGCGGCATTCTGGGGAGACGGGACAACATCATCATCAGATGGACAGAATTTCAGAACAGGCAGCTCAGGCCGCTACACAGGGCAGGTTAATCCGAAATATGGGCAAGAGCCTGGACGTCAGTTTTATACCCATATTTCGGATCAATACAGCCCGTTTTACACCTGCATAATCAGCCGGGTCAGGGATTCAACCCATGTGCTCGATGGCTTGCTGTACCACGAAAGCGACCTGGAAATCAGGGAGCATTACACCGATACTGCGGGTTTCACCGACCATGTCTTTGCCCTGATGCATCTGCTGGGATTTGCGTTCTGTCCGCGAATCAGGGATCTCCACGACAAGAAGCTGTTTATCAAAGGGAAAGCGGACCAATACCCGGCACTTCAGTCACTGATATCAACGACCAGCCTGAATCTGAAAGAGATCGAAATCCACTGGCGTGAAGTGCTGCGTCTGGCGACCTCGATAAAGCAGGGAACAGTGACGGCATCCCTGATGCTTAAAAAGCTTGCCAGCTACCCCAAGCAAAACGGACTTGCCAAAGCACTGAGGGAAATTGGCCGTATTGAACGAACGCTGTTTATGCTCGACTGGTTCCGCGATCCGGCACTGCGTCGGCGGGTACAGGCGGGACTGAATAAAGGAGAAGCCCGTAACGCGCTGGCGCGTGCGGTATTCCTGCACCGCCTGGGTGAAATCAGGGACCGGAAACCGGAAAATCAGAGCTATCGCGCCAGTGGACTGACGCTGCTGACGGCAGCTATCTCGCTGTGGAATACCGTCTACATGGAAAGAGCGGTCGAGGCCTTGAAGCGTAAAGGGCTGAAGATCAACGAGCAACTGCTGTCGCATTTGTCGCCGTTGGGCTGGGAGCATATCAATCTGACAGGCGATTATATCTGGAAAAGCAACCGGATACCGGCTTCCGGTAAGTTTCGTCGGCTGAGGCCAGCTAAAGTAGAGAGGTCAAAAAATAGCCTTAACGTACAATAATTTTCGATATCCAAACTGACCCCTAGAGGAACTTCACCAGAAGCTCAGCATATGGAAGCGCAGGAGTATACAGGACACTGCAATACTCGCCGTAGCTGTATCTGTCTCGTCTGACGGTGTTCGTGGAATATTCAAATCGGGTCGCCCTGGTTCCGTGAACGCTCAAAGACGGCAGGTCAATATCCGGCGCAGGCTCGCGGAAATCCCGGAAGCGTAAAGAATAAAACAATGTAGTGGAAGTGATAGAGCTAGGATTAATAAGAGCTTTGTAGCAGTTGCGCCACTTGATGATTTTGAACTTCTGCATTAGCAGGATGAAACTAATCTGATCCTTCAACGCAGCAAAGTATGAATTATTCAACAAAGTCATGTCCCCAGGGGAAATGTGTCTGCAGAGCCGAGTTTTTGAAAGACAGAAGTTTTCAATAACACCAAAGGCTATTTCATTAAAAATCTTGCAACATGAACTTAACAGAATAGTAACGTTGTTCGGTGCTTTGCGCTTTGCATCAGAGTCAATAAATACTACCCGCAGAAAATTCAATTCGTAAAGTAATTTAAATAAAACTCGACTTACACTCTAAAATCACACGCTTACTAAACAATACCAAAACAGGGTGTGTAAAGTACATGGCTAACTTTTGTAACCAAAATGATTAAAATG
>CAMKZP010000084.1 GCA_946477805.1 uncultured Enterobacter sp. | reverse complement strand
CATCTTCTGGCTGCTGATCCTGGTGGTTTCTGTGAAATATCTCTCCTTCGTCATGCGCGCAGATAACGCGGGTGAAGGTGGGATCCTGACGCTGATGTCGCTTGCCGGGCGTAATACGTCCGCCAGAATGACCTCGGTGCTGGTTATCATCGGCCTGATTGGCGGCAGCTTCTTCTACGGTGAAGTGGTGATAACGCCCGCCATCTCGGTGCTCTCGGCAATAGAGGGGCTGGAGATTATCGCGCCGCAGCTGGATGCGTGGGTGGTTCCGCTCGCGATCATCGTCCTGACGCTGCTTTTCGCTATTCAAAAGCACGGTACCGGGCTGGTGGGTAAGCTGTTCGCACCCATCATGCTGGCCTGGTTCCTGATCCTCGCCGTGCTGGGCCTGCGCAGCATTATTGCCAACCCGGACGTGCTGCATGCGCTGAACCCGTACTGGGCGGTGCATTTCTTCCTTGAATATAAAGTGGTCTCTTTCGTGGCGCTCGGTGCCGTGGTGCTCTCCATCACAGGCGTTGAAGCCCTGTATGCCGATATGGGTCACTTCGGCAAGCTGCCTATCCGCGTGGCGTGGTTCATCGTGGTGCTGCCGTCGCTGGTGCTGAACTACTTCGGCCAGGGGGCGCTGCTGCTTGAGCACCCTGAAGCGATTAAAAACCCGTTCTTCCTGCTGGCACCCGACTGGGCGCTGGTACCGATGCTGATCCTTGCCACGCTGGCGACGGTAATTGCGTCTCAGGCGGTCATTTCCGGCGTCTTCTCCCTGACCCGTCAGGCCGTGCGTCTGGGGTATCTCTCGCCGATGCGTATCATCCACACCTCGGAGATGGAGTCCGGCCAGATCTACATTCCTTTCATTAACTGGCTGCTCTATTTCGCGGTGGTGATTGTGATTGTTAGCTTCGAACACTCCAGCAACCTGGCCGCGGCCTATGGTATTGCGGTGACCGGGACAATGGTGCTGACGACATTCCTCTCCACCACGGTGGCGTACCGGAACTGGCACTGGAATAAATTCCTTGTAGGGCTGATCCTGGTGGCCTTCCTGTGCATCGACGTACCGCTGTTCTCCGCCAACCTTGATAAGATTGTTTCCGGCGGCTGGCTGCCGCTGACGCTGGGCCTGGTGATGTTCATTGTGATGACGACGTGGAAGAGCGAGCGTTTCCGCCTGCTGCGCCGCATGCACGAGCACGGTAATTCTCTGGAGGCGATGATTGCCTCGCTGGAGAAATCCCCGCCGGTGCGCGTGCCCGGCACGGCGGTGTATATGTCCCGCGCGCTGAACGTTATCCCGTTTGCGCTGATGCATAACCTCAAGCACAACAAAGTGCTGCACGAGCGCGTGATCCTGCTGACGCTGCGCACCGAAGATGCGCCGTATGTTCACAACGTGCGCCGCGTGCAGATCGAGCAGCTTTCGCCGACCTTCTGGCGCGTGGTAGCCAGCTATGGCTGGCGCGAAACGCCGAACGTGGAAGAGGTGTTCCACCGCTGCGGTCTGGAAGGGCTCAGCTGCCGCATGATGGAGACGTCGTTCTTTATGTCTCACGAGTCGCTGATTATCGGCAAACGTCCGTGGTATCTGCGCCTGCGCGGCAAGCTGTATCTGCTTCTTCAGCGCAACGCCCTGCGCGCGCCTGACCAGTTTGAAATCCCGCCTAACCGCGTGATTGAGCTGGGGACGCAGGTCGAGATTTAAGTCTTAGTGCGGCCTCCCAACCCTCTCCCACGGGAGAGGGCGCAAACATAAAAAACGGTAACCTGGAGGTTACCGTTTTTGCATTTACCTCTCTCCTCATTTCACTTAGCGAAACGTTTCGACGTCGATCACAATTCCGTTACGTCATGATGGTTTTCTGAACACTCTTGAGTCTATAGTAGGTATAGCGAAACGTTTCGCTAGTGGAGCAAGAAAATGAAGAAAGGCACGGTTCTCAACTCAGAAATCTCGTCGGTTATTTCCCGTCTTGGGCATACCGATACGCTGGTGGTTTGCGATGCAGGCTTACCGGTTCCGCACAGCACAACCCGTATTGATATGGCATTAACGCAGGGTGTCCCTACGTTTATGCAGGTACTGGGCGTGGTGACGGCGGAGATGCAGGTTGAGGCGGCCATTCTCGCGACGGAAATCAAACAACATAATCCGCAGCTCCATGAAACGTTGCTCAGTCACATCGAGCAACTGCAACAACACCAGGGAAACACCATAGAAATTCGTTACACAACACACGAGCAGTTCAAACAACAAACCGCAGACAGTCAGGCGGTGATTCGCAGCGGGGAGTGTTCCCCGTATGCGAATATCATTCTCTGTGCTGGCGTCACGTTCTGAGGCCATCATGGACGCATTACTGCAACTCAAAGGGATCGACAAATCGTTCCCGGGCGTAAAAGCCCTCTCCGGTGCGGCGCTGAACGTATACGCCGGGCGCGTCATGGCGCTGGTAGGCGAAAACGGCGCCGGCAAATCCACCATGATGAAAGTGCTGACCGGAATCTACCAGCGCGATGCCGGTTCGCTCGTCTGGCTGGGTAAAGAAACCGCCTTCAGCGGCCCGAAATCCTCTCAGGAAGCGGGCATCGGCATTATCCATCAGGAACTGAACCTGATCCCACAGCTCACCATTGCAGAGAACATCTTCCTCGGCCGCGAGTTTGTAAACCGGTTCGGCAAAATCGACTGGAAAACGATGTATGCCGAAGCGGACAAGCTGCTGGCGAAGCTGAACCTGCGCTTTAAAAGCGATCGTCTGGTGGGTGACCTCTCTATCGGCGATCAGCAGATGGTGGAAATTGCGAAGGTGCTGAGCTTCGAGTCGAAGGTCATCATTATGGATGAACCGACCGACGCCCTGACCGATACCGAAACCGAATCCCTGTTCCGCGTTATCCGCGAGCTAAAATCGCAGGGGCGCGGCATTGTCTACATTTCTCACCGTATGAAAGAGATTTTCGACATCTGCGACGACGTCACCGTCTTCCGCGACGGGCAGTTTATTGCCGAGCGCGAAGTGGCGACGCTGACCGAAGATTCGCTGATCGAAATGATGGTGGGGCGTAAGCTCGAAGATCAGTACCCGCATCTGGACAAGCTGCCCGGCGAGATCCGCCTGAAGGTGGACAACCTCTGCGGCCCGGGCGTGAATGACGTGACCTTTACCCTGCGCCAGGGCGAGATCCTGGGCGTGGCGGGGCTGATGGGCGCGGGCCGCACCGAGCTGATGAAAGTGCTCTACGGCGCGCTGCCGCGTTCGAGCGGCTATGTCACCCTCGACGGCCACGAAGTGGTTACGCGTTCACCGCAGGATGGCCTGGCGAACGGCATCGTTTATATCTCCGAAGACCGCAAGCGCGACGGCTTAGTGCTGGGTATGTCGGTGAAAGAGAACATGTCTCTGACCGCGCTGCGCTATTTCAGCCACAGCGGCGGCAGCCTGAAGCATAAAGACGAGCAGCAGGCGGTCAGCGATTTTATCCGTCTCTTTAACGTTAAAACCCCGTCGATGGAGCAGGCCATTGGCCTACTGTCCGGCGGTAATCAGCAGAAAGTGGCGATAGCGCGCGGGCTGATGACGCGCCCGAAAGTGCTGATCCTCGATGAGCCCACCCGCGGCGTGGACGTGGGCGCAAAGAAAGAGATCTATCAGCTGATCAACCAGTTCAAGGCCGACGGCCTGAGCATCATTCTGGTCTCTTCCGAGATGCCAGAAGTATTAGGCATGAGCGATCGCATTATCGTCATGCATGAAGGGCATCTCGGCGGTGAATTCACACGCGAGCAGGCCACCCAGGAAGTTCTGATGGCTGCCGCTGTGGGCAAGCTTAATCGCGTGAATCAGGAGTAAGAAGATGACTACCCAGGCTGTTTCTGGTCGCCGCTATTTCACAAAGGCATGGCTGATGGAACAAAAATCGCTGATTGCCCTGCTGGTGCTGATCGCGATTGTGTCTACCATGAGCCCGAACTTTTTTACCGTAAATAACCTGTTTAACATTCTTCAGCAGACGTCCGTCAACGCCATTATGGCGGTGGGGATGACGCTGGTGATTTTGACTTCGGGTATCGATCTGTCCGTCGGTTCCCTGCTGGCGCTCACCGGTGCGATTGCCGCCTCAATTGTAGGGATTGAGGTCAACGCGCTGGTGGCCGTTGCAGCTGCCCTGGCAGCCGGCGCCGCGATTGGTGCTGTGACCGGGGTCATTGTCGCCAAAGGCCGCGTTCAGGCGTTTATTGCGACGCTGGTGATGATGCTTCTGCTGCGCGGTGTGACCATGGTGTACACCAACGGCAGCCCTGTGAATACCGGCTTTACCGATAACGCCGATCTGTTTGGCTGGTTTGGTATTGGTCGCCCGCTGGGTATCCCGACGCCGGTCTGGATCATGGCCATCGTCTTCCTGGCGGCG
This sequence comes from uncultured Enterobacter sp., assembly GCA_946477805.1. Classification (GTDB taxonomy): domain Bacteria; phylum Pseudomonadota; class Gammaproteobacteria; order Enterobacterales; family Enterobacteriaceae; genus Enterobacter. The sequence continues at coordinate 5,783 of CAMKZP010000084.1, read as the reverse complement.
TGGTATATGCTGCACCACACCCGTCTGGGCCGCTATATCTATGCCCTGGGCGGTAACGAAGCGGCAACGCGTCTGTCCGGGATCAGCGTCAATAAAGTTAAAATTATCGTTTACTCACTGTGCGGTCTGCTGGCCTCTCTGGCGGGCATCATCGAAGTGGCGCGCCTCTCTTCTGCGCAGCCAACGGCGGGTACGGGGTATGAGCTGGATGCCATTGCGGCGGTGGTTCTGGGCGGTACGAGTCTTGCGGGCGGGAAAGGTCGCATTGTTGGGACATTGATCGGCGCGCTTATCCTCGGTTTCCTGAATAATGGTTTGAATTTGTTAGGTGTTTCCTCCTATTACCAGATGATCGTTAAGGCAGTGGTGATTTTGCTGGCGGTACTGGTAGACAACAAAAAACAGTAACTGACGACACTACAGGACATCTTAGATATGAACATGAAAAAACTGGCTACCCTGGTTTCTGCTGTCGCGCTGAGCGCAACCGTAAGTGCAAACGCCATGGCAAAAGACACCATCGCGCTGGTTGTCTCTACCCTGAACAACCCGTTCTTCGTCTCCCTGAAGGATGGCGCGCAGAAAGAGGCGGACAAACTGGGCTATAACCTGGTGGTACTGGATTCTCAGAACAACCCGGCGAAAGAGCTGGCGAACGTGCAGGACTTAACCGTTCGCGGCACCAAAATTCTGCTGATCAACCCAACCGATTCTGACGCCGTAGGTAACGCCGTGAAGATGGCAAACCAGGCGAAAATCCCGGTGATCACCCTGGACCGTCAGGCCTCTAAGGGTGACGTCGTGAGCCACATCGCGTCTGATAACGTGCTGGGCGGAAAAATCGCCGGCGATTACATCGCGAAGAAAGCGGGCGAAGGCGCAAAAGTTATCGAACTGCAGGGCATTGCCGGTACGTCCGCAGCGCGCGAGCGTGGTGAAGGTTTCCAGCAGGCCGTTGCTGCACATAAATTTAACGTACTGGCCAGCCAGCCTGCAGACTTCGACCGTACTAAAGGTCTGAACGTGATGCAGAACCTGCTGACCGCGCATCCTGACGTGCAGGCCGTATTTGCACAGAACGATGAAATGGCGCTGGGCGCGCTGCGTGCGCTGCAGACCGCAGGTAAATCTGATGTGATGGTTGTCGGATTTGACGGCACGCCGGATGGTGAAAAAGCGGTAAATGATGGCAAACTGGCTGCGACCATCGCTCAGCTGCCTGAGCAGATTGGCGCGACCGGCGTTCAAACTGCCGATAAAGTGCTGAAGGGCGAAAAAGTTCAGGCCAAATATCCTGTTGACCTGAAGCTGGTCATCAAGCAGTAAAAGGCGATTCAGGCAGTCGCTGGCTGCCTGAGGGACACTAATAAAGAAAAGTGTGGCATACGCCACCGGGTAACACCGGTGGCGCTCTCAGACGGACACCCCAACCATGAAAACCGCAGGCAACCTCGTCGTCCTTGGCAGTATCAATGCCGATCACATTCTTAACCTTGAAACCTTCCCGACACCGGGCGAAACCGTTACCGGCAGTCAATACCAGGTGGCCTTTGGCGGTAAGGGCGCAAACCAGGCCGTCGCGGCCGGGCGCAGCGGGGCTAATATCGCGTTTATCGCCTGTACTGGCGATGACGATACCGGCGAGCGCGTCCGCAAACAGCTGGCGAGTGACAATATCAATGTTGCGCCAGTCAGCGTGGTCGAAGGGGAATCAACCGGCGTGGCGCTGATTTTCGTCAACGCGGAAGGTGAGAATGTTATCGGTATTCATGCTGGCGCAAACGCCGCGCTGACGACTGAACGCGTAGAAGCGCAGCGCGAGATTGTCGCTCAGGCGCAAGCCCTGCTGATGCAGCTGGAGTCACCGGTTGAAAGCGTGCTGGCCGCCGCGCAAATTGCGCATGAAAATCATACCACTGTCGTACTTAATCCCGCGCCTGCCCGTGTATTATCAGACGAGCTGCTGGCGCTGGTGGACATTATCACCCCGAACGAAACCGAAGCCGAAAAACTGACGGGTATTCGCGTTGAAAATGATGACGATGCCGCGCGGGCTGCGAAAGCACTGCACGGTAAAGGCATTGGAACGGTGATCATCACCCTCGGCAGCCGTGGGGTATGGGCAAGCGTAAATGGTGAAGGCCGCCGCGTGCCGGGCTTTAAGGTCAAAGCCATTGACACCATCGCTGCGGGAGATACGTTCAACGGTGCCTTTGTTACCGCGCTGCTGGAAGGTAAGGATATGCATGACGCTATTCGTTTTGCCCATGCAGCCGCCGCGATCGCGGTAACGCGTAAAGGCGCACAGCCATCCGTTCCGTGGCGTAAAGAGATTGATGAATTCTTAAGTCAGCAGGGGTAACGCTTGGCTACGATGAAAGATGTCGCCCGCATGGCGGGCGTTTCTACTTCGACGGTCTCCCACGTCATCAATAACGATCGCTTCGTCAGCGACGCGATACGGGAGAAAGTCGAAGCTGCAGTAAAAGATCTCAACTATGCGCCGTCTGCGCTGGCGCGCAGCCTCAAGCTTAACCAGACGCGCACTATCGGCATGCTGATTACGGCCAGTACTAACCCCTTCTATTCTGAACTTGTTCGCGGCGTAGAGCGCAGCTGCTTCGAGCGTGGCTACAGCCTGGTGCTGTGCAATACCGAAGGCGACGAGCAGCGCATGAACCGTAATCTGGAGACGCTAATGCAAAAACGCGTCGACGGGCTACTGCTGCTGTGCACCGAGACACACCAGCCATCAAAAGAGATTATTCAGCGCTACCCTTCGATTCCCACCGTCATGATGGACTGGGCGCCCTTCGACGGGACCAGCGATCTGATTCAGGATAACTCCCTGCTGGGCGGCGATATGGCGACGCAGCATCTTATTGATAAAGGCTATACCCGCATCGCCTGCATCACCGGCCCGCTGGATAAAACCCCGGCGCGTTTGCGTCTGGAAGGGTATCTCTCCGCAATGGAACGGTCCGGGCTCGCCATTCCTGATGGCTACCGGATCACCGGAGATTTTGAATTTAACGGCGGCTTCGAGGCGATGCAGAAACTGCTGATGCAAGAGCAGCGCCCGCAGGCGGTCTTTATTGGTAACGATGCGATGGCGTTTGGTGCCTATCAGGCGCTGTATCAGGCAGGACTGCGGGTGCCGGACGATATGGCGGTGATCGGTTACGATGATATTGAGCTGGCGCGCTATATGACGCCACCGCTCACCACTATCCATCAACCTAAGGATGAGCTGGGGGAGCTGGCCATCGACGTATTAATCCACCGTATGGCGCAGCCCACGCTGCAGCAGCAACGCCTGCAGCTTACTCCTGTTCTGATGGAACGCGGCTCGGTTTAGCTTTCTCTTTGTGGCGTTCTTTTATCAGGTTCTGGCCGTCTTTTGGCTTTAACAGCATAAAGACCAGCGCCGACACCACGGTGAGTGCGCCCATGGTGATAAAGGTGTAGTGGAACTGCTCGACGGTATTCGTACCGTCGAACCCTTCATAAAACCGCAGCACCGCCGCACTCACGGCAACGCCAAGACTTATCGACAGCTGCTGAGTGACCGCCAGTACGCTATTGCCGCTGCTGGCGTTCTCGTCGGTGAGGTCCGCAAGAGTTATGGTGTTCATCGACGTGAACTGCGTCGACATTGCCATACCCAACACGAACAGCGGCAGGATCAGCATCCAGACGGGGAGCGCGGCGGATTGCAGCGAGAACTGCGCAATCATCAGCCCGATAAAGATCGTCACGCCAACCAGCGTCTTACGATAGCCAAACCAGCGCAGCACCTGAGTAACCGTTGATTTCGCCAGAATCGATCCCATCGCCGTGGGCGCCATCATGCAACCGGCAATCAGCGCCGGGTAGCCGAAACCGACCTGCAGCATCAGCGGCATCAGGAAGGGAACGCAGCCCGTTCCCAGGCGTGAGGCAATGTTGCCTGCAACGCCGACCGAGAAGGTGCGAGTATTAAAGAGCGACAGAGAGATCAGCGGTGTCGGATGACGCCGCGCATGACGTATATAGAGAAGGAACAGCAAAATACCGCTGAAGATGACGGAGAGCGCAAGCCACGTTGCCACGATTTTCTCACCGAACAGCTCCATCCCGCTGGAGAACAGCACAAGGCTCAGGCCAAACAGAAAAAAGCCGCCCATGTCGAAGCTGCGCCGCGGCGTGGTGAAGTTCGGCATGTATTTGCGGGCATAAATCAGGCCCGCTACGCCAATCGGGATATTAATCAGGAAGATCCAGTGCCAGCTCGCCCAGGTAACAAGCACGCCGCCGAGTACCGGGCCCAGTATCGGGCCGACCAGCCCCGGCATGGTAACGAAGTTGAGCACGGGCAGCAGTTCGCTGCGCGGATAGGCGCGCAGTAATGCCAGGCGCGCGACGGGCATCATCATCGCCCCGCCAACCCCCTGCAGCACACGGAAGATAACCAGTTCCGTGAGCGATGTGGAGAGCGCGCAGACCAGCGAGCCGAGGGTGAAAAGCGTCACCGCGAGCATAAAGACTTTGCGGGTGCCAAAACGGTCGGCCAGCCAGCCGCTGACCGGGATGAGCATGGCGACCGTCAGGGTGTAACTGATAATGGCGGACTGCATCGCCAGCGGCGAGCGGTTAAGGCTTTGTGCAATTGCGGGAAGTGCAGTGTTGAGGATAGTGGCATCCAGTGCCTGCATAAAAAAAGCCATGGCTGCAATCCATGGCAATCCAGCCATGCTGCGCGCTTTTTTCTCTGTCATTTATTTACCTGCTGGTGGGTTGGTGCGGCAAGTAATGCCTGGCACGCACTCAGGGCTTTCTGCCCGTCGCTCTCCTGAATGGCATCGACAATCGCCTGGTGTAGATCCAGCTTCACCACTTCATCTTGTGTAATAGAGGTGAAGTAGGTGTGGTACACCGAATGGAATAGAGACGCAAAGGAGGTCAGGAACGGATTGGCGCTCATCATATAGATATGTTCATGCCAGGCCATATCTACCTCAATCCAGCGTTCACGGTTGAAGTGTTTTTTCAGAAACACCATCTCTTCCATTAAGGTATTCAGCTGTGCTTTTTGTTCCGCAGTACCAAGCGTGGCGGCAAGCAGGCAGGCCTGAGGTTCAAGACTGCTGCGCATCACCAGAAAATGCTCGACAACCTGGTGGAAGTTGTCTTCCGTCATCCACCAGGAGAGTAGTTCCTGATCGAGGAAGTTCCAGTTCGCCTGAGGCATTACGCGTGTACCAATGCGTGGGCGTGGGAGCACCATCCCTTTAGCTGTTAAGGTTTTAACGGCCTCGCGAACGGCGGTACGGCTTACCCCAAACTGCTCACCCAGTTCCAGTTCACCCGGCAGGATGCTGCCCGGAGCATATTTACCCACTAAGATCAGCTGAGCCAGTTTTTCTGCCAGCACATAGGAGAGGTTCTTTTGGGCTGCCAGCTGTTGTGCGCTTAAGGGCATCGCGTTTATTCCTTATTTGTTCATGCTGGTAAGTATGCCATCTGGAGTGTGATTGTGGTTGCCGATACATCAAATAGAACAATTTGTAGCTTGATTTCACCCCTGTTGGTGAAAAAAAACACGAACGGAAACTTTTTTTAAATTTCCTCTTGTCACTTCGGAATAACTCCCTATAATGCGCCTCCACTGACACGGAACAACGGCTTACAGGCAGCCGGGTTAGCGGGGTTCAGCGATGAACGCCGGCAGAGAAAAGCGAAAATAAGCGCTTGACTCTGAATGAGGAAAACGTATTATACGGGACCTCGCAACGGTGAGCGAA
>CAMKZP010000083.1 GCA_946477805.1 uncultured Enterobacter sp. | reverse complement strand
TACACTACCTTCCGGAATGGTGTGCTGACGAACAGGGGAGGCCGCTGTCGTTGTCCCTTCCTTTTACACCCGGGAACCAGGTCTGGCGCGGAAGTGTGGTTCGTGACTATTTTGATAATTTACTTCCGGACAGCGAAAGCATACGCAGACGGCTGGCAATGCGATACAAGGCCGATAGCCTTGAACCCTATGATCTGCTGACGGAGTTGGGGAAAGACTGCGTGGGTGCTATACAGTTGCTTCATGACGATGAGGAACCCACTGATTTATATTCCGTTAAATATCATACCCTTACCGAATCAGAAATCGCGACCACGTTGCGTAATACCACTGAGACATTGCTCCCCGGCAGGCCTGAAGATAACGACGACTTACGCTTATCGATTGCCGGTGCACAGGAGAAAACAGCCTTACTTTGGCATGGAGATCGGTGGTGTATGCCGGAGGGGAACACACCGACGACGCATATATTCAAACTCCCGCTCGGGCTTGTCGGGAATATGAAAGCCGATATGAGCTCGTCGGTTGAGAATGAATGGCTCTGCTCGCTAATTCTCGAACACTACGGGCTCCCCACGGCAAGAACGCAAATTGCTCAGTTTGAAGATCAAAAAGTGCTGGTAGTAGAACGTTTTGACCGGAAATGGTCAGGAAACGGGCAGTGGATCATTCGGTTACCCCAGGAAGATATGTGTCAGGCTCTTGGCGTTTCGCCATTACGAAAATATCAGGCGGACGGCGGGCCGGGTATCTCGGAAATCATGGAAGTTCTGAGCTATTCAGACCGTGCTGAGCATGACAAAGCGCAGTTTTTCATGACGCAGATAATTTTCTGGCTGATGGCCGCAACAGACGGCCACGCTAAGAATTTCAGTATTTCTGTAGGGCCACAGGGACAATATCATCTTACACCTATCTATGACGTGTTGTCGGCATGGCCGGTGATCGGGCACGGGAACAATCAGATATCCTGGCAGAAGTGCAAACTGGCGATGGCCGTACGTGGCAGTAGCAACTATTACCAGATATACCGAATACAACGACGACACTGGATCAAGCATGGGGAGATGACAGGCCTCAGTAAACGGCAGATAGAGGCGATGATAGATGAAATCATCGCCAGAACCCCAAAAGTCATTGAGCGTGTTAGCGGGCTTCTCCCGGTTCAGTTTCCGCAACAACTAGCGGAAAGAATCTTTGATGGAATAAAGCAGCAATGCAGGCGCCTGGCTGAGGGATAATTGTCGACGCTCTTTTTAATAAGCATGCTTTCAGGGGAGCTCGTTGTTTAAGCGTTAGGCTCAGTATGACTGACAAACAAAAAGGTTGAGCTGGCCCGATGACCACATAAATCTCCGATTACCCATGAAAGCATTCGTTGGTGCGCATAATGTATATTATGTTAAATAACCTCCATAGATCTTTTACTTCATGGATCTCTGGTTCAGCCACAGAAATCAGCATGTTGTGAATTTTGAGATACCTCCCGCCACGACTTGCGAATGAGCTCCCGGTCTACAACAACAAAACGATAGCAGCCAGCCTGCGTCGTTATGGGCCGCTCCGTCATTTCCAGCACGCCGGGGGCCACGACCTGCATAGCGCGATATTTTTTATTCTTAATTTCACCGGTCAAAGAGTGGGGAGCGTCAGATAAGAATCAAATCACCCTCTATCGTCATGTTCTGAGCCAGTAGCCACCGGTTAAGGGAGGCGTTAATGACCAGTTGATGGATGCATTCGAACTGATGGGCAGTCCCTTCCCCGCTGACGTGAATGACATACTGCAGCCAGCCAGGCGAAACATCTGTGATTTTTTCACAGAGCCGGGATATTCCCGTCAGGAGTTCACCGCGGGTCTCGATATCGAGATGGGTCAGCGTGATGCCCGCACTAATGGCTTCCTGAACAAAGGCGGCCGTCATGCAGGCGTTAAAAGCTGCCAGCATCAGATCCTGAGGGCCGGGCGCCCGCCCTTCGCCACCCAGCGCGACAGGTTCATCTGAATCGATAACGTGGCTTTGACGCTTGTCCCCCGTCATAGACTGGCAGCGCGTGCGGCTGGCCATGCCCCCCTGCCATGTGGTGACAAGGTCATAGTTTGCGGTCTGGATTTGCATAAGTACTCCAGTGCCGCACGCGGTCGCCCACGTGCGGCAGAGTCATCAGGCGTTACGGCCAGCCATCACGCCACCATCGATATCCCAGATGGCGCCGGTGACCCAGCCAGTCTTGTCAGAAAGCAGGAAGGCAACGGTCTCCGCGATATCGACCGGGGTACCCACACGGCCAATCGGGTGGAAGCTGTCGAAGCTGTTCATCACGTCCTTCACGTCGTCTTTCGGAATGAAGCCTTCGTAAATCGGCGTGTGAACAACGGCCGGAGAAACGGCATTCACGCGGATCCCTTTTTCGCCAAGCTCAATCGCCAGGTTTTTGGTCAGCGCGTGCAAGCCAGCTTTCGCCATGGAATAAGCAGCAGAAGGAGTGGCACCGATGGCCTGCTGCGCCCACATTGAACCGATATTAACGATTGAACCTTTAATACCGGCTTCTACCATATTGCGCACCACGTCGCGGGTAATGAAGAAGGTCGCACGGTTAATGTCCATATACATGTCGTAGTCAGACGTTTCATTGTCGACGAAGGGTTTCGGGAAGAACACACCCGCTGCATTCACCAGCAGGCTAATGTCTTTATGTTCCGCGTTGATAGTATTAATAACGTGCTGCATGCCTTCTTCTTTCATCAGGTCAGCAACGATGATGGAGACCTGACCATCAGCAGAAAGCGCCTGACGGGCCTGCTCAGCCTTGTCCTGGCGATTGCCAACCAGCACCACGCTGCCACCATTTTTCAGAACCAGTTTCGCCGTTTCGAAACCCATACCGCTCGTACCGCCGACCACTAACAGTTTTTTACCGGAGAAAGATGCGTTCATCGCTAACCTCTTTACATTCATTGGATTGTCATTGATGAGAAGGCAGCCCCCTCATCCTGTGAAATCAGAATGCCACCCTCCCCCGGTATTGACGACTGAGAAGAAATTGCGACACAGGAAAGAAAATCTTTCTCGCTAACGTATACTGAAGAAAATAATGGATTAGGAAATATGAAATGAGATCGCTAAATCGCCTGAAATGGCTGCATGCTTTTGAAGCTACAGCCCGGCATGGAAGTTTTACTGGCGCGGCACAGGAGCTGGGCGTCACGCCAGCCGCAGTAGGCCAGCTTGTCCGCGCACTGGAAGACTGGGTGGGACATCCGCTTCTTCACCGCACCCGTTCAGGGAAGGAGCGCCTGACGCTGGTTGATGAAGCACAGGAAGCCCTGCTGGACATCACCCAGGGATTGGACAAACTGGAATCTGGACTGAACAAACTACGCGGACGTCGCGCGCGTTCGGTCGTCGTAGTAACCGCCTCTCAGGTACTGATGATGAACTGGCTAATGGAACGACTGAACCGGTTCTCAGAAACCCATGAAAGTATCGACCTGCGGCTTAACGTTACGGAAAAACTAATGGACGTGCCGCACGGGGAGGCGGATATCGGTATCCGTTGTGGACAGGGGGACTGGCCGGGCGTCAATAAAACCTGGCTGATGGATGAAGAAGCCGTACTGGTTTGCAGTCCGCGTCTTGTTCCGGAAGGCAAAATAACCTGTGGCGAGTGGCTCGCCACGCAAAAGCTTATTTATGATGATACCCCTCACCCCGGCGCAGATTTTCCATCATGGGACGAGGTGCTCCAGACTGTGAATGCCCCCGAGGCACTTGAAAGCGGACTTCATATCAATTCCACCTCAGCGGTGATTCTGTCCGCTCTGAGCGGTCGTGGTGTAGCTATCGTACGATATGCTCTGGTGAAGAAACTTATCGAAACCGGACAGCTTGCGCAGCTGCAGCCCGACTATCGCTGGCCGCTAAAATGGTCGTATTATCTGGTGACCCCGCAGCAGCAGGTTATGCGTAGTGAAGTTAATATTTTTCACGACTGGCTACTTCAGGACGTCCTGTCGGAAAATGAATAATATCCCGGTACAGGCATTACTCGACCGCGTGATGCCCCTTCCGCTACCAACCTCACGACATAGAATTTCTTCACCGCTTCGCAAGAATATCTGATTTGTTGAAGTTACCGGGCTTTCTGATAATCGTCCCCAGTGAATGATATACACCCTTGCTAATGCGCCAGAGGCGTTGGCCAGGGACGTCATTTTTATCTGAAACCTATACCAACCGGAGCCCGACATGTTTTTAAACTGGAATGAATATCGCAGCGGCCTGCTCGCAACCATCGGTAAATTTGCCCAATTACAGCCAGAATTTATGAAAGGCTTTCAGCAGATGGACAAAGGCGCATCTGAGAATAAACATCTCGATCCCAAGACCCACGAACTGATCGCGCTGGCCGTCGCCGTCACCACGCGCTGCGATGGTTGTCTGGCCGTGCATGTAGATGCTGCGGTTAAGCACGGAGCCACCCGAGAAGAGATTGCAGAGGCACTGGCCGTCGCCATTAACCTGAACACTGGTGCAGCGCTGACATACACTGCACGTGCCCTGGATGTTTACGACAGCCTGCCGAACAAATAACCCCTCAAGGGCACCTGCAAGGGTGCCATATTATGAATATGATGTTACTGAATTCAGATTTTTCACAGCGTGCTGTAATGACGCCTGACCGCTACCAGTGGGTAGCTTCCCCTCAGCCTGGCGTCGAACGAGTGATGCTCGACAGAATCGGCCGCGAGCAGGCCCGCGCGACCAGTCTTGTCAGGTATGCCCCTGACTCTATGTTTCCCGTACACAATCACCCTGGTGGAGAAGAAATTCTTGTCCTGAGCGGCATCTTTACTGAGAACGGGACAAATTATCCGGCAGGCTGGTACCTGCGCAGCCCGGATGGTTCTTCTCACCAACCTTCGAGTCATGGCGGTACGACTATTTTCGTGAAGCTGCGCCAGATGAATCCTGAAGAACGGCAGCCTTTAAGAATCAATACGAAGGATATGTCGAACTGGCACGGTCAACCGGGAAGACAAGTATGCCCTCTTTTCTCCAGCACATCTGAAACCGTCATGCTACTGAAAATCGCGCCTGGAGAGCGTCTTTTTTGTACTCCCCTGACTGGAGGAGCAGAGCTGATGATACTGGAAGGGACTCTCACAGGTCCGCAAGGTGAATATGCGAAAGGTAGTTGGTTACGGCTGCCGCCAGGAGATATGCCCGCATTGCTGGCCGCTGGGACGGATACTCTTCTCTATTTGAAAACGGGACATCTTAGCCCAGAAACCCTGTTCGGAGTCACTTCATGAGCGGCAAAGTTGTTATTATCGGCGCAGGCGTGAGTGGTTTATACGCCGCGACATTACTTCAAAAGGCGGGTGTGGCCTGTACGATACTCGAGGCAAGAGAAAGAACCGGCGGGCGTGTCCTTTCAAGCCAGATGTTAGCAAACACCCCTGACGGACTTCATGTCGATATGGGTGCTACATGGTTCTGGCCTGATATGCAGCCCGAACTCGCGCGCCTTGTTAATGCGCTCGATCTCTCTCTTATCCCGCAGACTCGCCCGGGAGAAATGCTGTTTGAACGCCATCGCTATTCTGCACCACAACGTTATCCATCGTATGAAACATCACCACCATCATTCAGGCTCAAAGGCGGTATGCAGGCCCTGACATCTGTGTTGAAAAGTCAGATCCCGTCCGGGAAAATTATGCTCGGCCAGCAGGTTACGGCAGTCTCCAGTAAGGGTGAAGAAGTACTGGTGCATAGCCGAGCGGAAAATGGTAAAAGCATGGCCTACGCCTGTGATCACCTCCTGCTGGCCCTGCCACCCGCACAGGCGGCAAGAATTGACTTCAAACCGGCGTTGCCAGATGGGCTGCTTACAGGCTGGAGTAAGATCCCAACATGGATGGCTCCCCATGCTAAATATGTCGCCTTATATAATAAAGATTTCCTGCAGCAACAAAATCTCTCTGGTGATGCAAGCAGTCAGATTGGGCCTATGGTAGAAATTCACGATGTGTCCGAGCCAGAATCAGGTATCACCGCGATATTTGGTTTTATCGGTGTGCCAGCACAAGCGAGAAGGAAAGTCTCTGAAGCTGTACTTATGCAGATGTGCCGGGAACAGCTTGTACGATTGTTTGGCCAGTCTGCGGCAGACCCACTAAGAGAATTTATAAAAGACTGGGCAGCCGATCCTTATACGGCGACAAAACAAGATTTGCGGCAGGAGTTTGGGCATTCATTACCTGAACAGACGCCAGTGAACGGAGTTTGGGCAGGTAAAATGACGGGGATTGCCAGTGAATGGTCGCCACAATTTTCAGGTTATCTGGCGGGCGCAGTTGATGCTGCATCAGAGGGAGTTAATCATTTACTGCAGCGATTATAAATTATGATAGGCTCCAGTGCCGCTTGACCTCAAGTGCAGCCACAAGGGCTGCACGATTCCTAAGCCATGTTCTGGCAATAAAGTTGTATAGAAAAAACTATCTGGCGTAAGCAAGCTCTATCATGGAACCTGTCAGCACTTCGGAAAACGGCGCAGTATCTAACTGTACGAACTCCCAGGCCTGTTGATTTTGTAGAACACTTCTGATGAGGAGATTGTTAAGAGAATGACCGGATTTATATGCGGTGAATGCGCCCAAAATGTTATAGCCGCAGACAAAAAGATCTCCTATTGCATCAAGTGTTTTATGTCGGACAAACTCATCTTCGTATCGCAGCCCGTCTTTATTCAGCACCCGGAACTCATCAAGGCCAATTGCATTGTCTAAACTCGCACCCAGACCCAAGCCCTTCGACTGAAGATACTCAACGTCGCGCAAGAAACCGAACGTACGGGCCCGGGAGATTTCAGCGATATAAACTTCAGGATTCAAGGTGGTTGTATATCTTTTATTGTCCGAACTTATCGCTGGATGATTAAAATCAATAGTAAAATCCAGGTGAAAACCGTTAAAGGGGGCTAAGGTTGCCCATTTATCGTCAAGCTCTACACGTATTTCTTCGTTAATTTTTAGGAATTTCTTAGGGGCACTCTGCTCAATGACACCTGCATCATTGAGCAGTAAATATACAAATGGCGCAGAACTTCCATCTACAATGGGAATTTCACCTGCGTTAAGTTCGATCAAAAGATTATCGATTCCTAACCCGGATATTGCCGAGAGTAAATGTTCGATTGTTGAAACTCGTACACCATCATCATTGAAGATAGTAGTAGCAAGCGTCGTTTCATTAATACTTTCGGCACGTAAAGGAATATCGACTGCTGGGTGCAGATCAACACGACGAAAAACGATCCCCGTATTGATTCCTGCAGGAATGACATTCATTTGGACTTTTAATCCACTATGTAACCCTATGCCTGTCATTGAAACAGAGGTTCTGATAGTTTTTTGCTTAATCATATCAAGGCCTGTAATCGAAACTAATTCTCTTTGCAAATGTATTCGAGTAGTAAATTAAATCAATAACAACGCAGTCAGCGACTCGCTTAGATCTCGCTGACTAAATCTATTTCCTACAAAGTTGATTTCTCAGGTGCGCGAATGATGTCTGTGTCGTAAACGATGGGAGCGCCCAAAAAATCCACATGCTCTCTTTTAGGCCCAAAAGGACTCATAAGGAATTGCATGAGCTTCGTCTTTTCTAGTCGCTTCCACCTATAAAATAGCGCAATACCCAGTTTGGTTGAAGGTTGTTCGAGTCGTATAGTCCAGGGTTTTATCGACTGAGCTTGTTGCACATAGGGTCGCATTTTTTGCTCGTACGCTTTGTATGCAGCATGATGATCCTCACTGGTCAACAGTGACTTGGCCAAAATATATGCACCTACGATTGAAAGAGTGGTACCCATACCACTTACAGGCGTCGCGCAATAAGCCGCATCCCCAAGCAATACGACTCTTCCCCTGGACCATGAGTCCATTCGTATCTGCCCAAGATCTTCAAAGAAGATATCGTCAGTTTTATCAAGTTCTTCAAGTATGCGTGGTGCTTCCCAGCCATCGTTCCTGAAAGTGCTTTTTATGAAGCTATTAACGGCACTTCGGCCTGTAAGGTCAATGCCTCGCTTACTGCTTCTGATATACAGATATGCCCGGGTTGAGCGTCCCTGGTCCGGGCGTAACAGAATAGACTTTCCACCCGTACAATTGCTCCAGCGCACCCATGTCCCATCCTGAGGCTGATAAGGCATCGCAAAATAGGCAGTGTATAGACCAATGTGATGAACAGGAACCTTACCAAAAACGAGTTCGCGCGTGGATGACCGCATCCCTTCAGCAATAACCATAAGGTCAAAAGTTCTCTGAGCATGATTTTTGAAGTTAACAATGACTTCAGCTTCATTCTCATGACAGGAAGTGACGTAATCTCCAAAAATATACTCAACATCATCTTGTGTCGATTTCAGCAGAAGCGTCGATAAGTCGGCTCTGAGTATTTCTATATCTGTAACAAATGACTTCTTCCCACCTGCACTTGGATATTCAGCCTGAATGATATTTTTGCTGTCAACGAAGCGCAAACCCTCTTCATTTGTCATTAATTCTGAAATGTCTTTAAGAAGCCCCATGCGCTCAACCACATCACGGCCTTCATCGCGAATGTCTACAGTTTGCCCCGTTAAGCGTAAGCTTGATGCTCGCTCAACGACAGTGACCTTATGCCCTTGCTTAGCTAACCAAAATGCCAGTGTTGGTCCGGCAATACCTGATCCACAAATGAGAATGTTCTTTTTTTTGATCTATCTGTTTCATATTTAAACCATCGTTATCTACTTTTCAATTCCACGCAGAGCGCCAGGAATGATGCAGAGAATGTGTAGACTGCTTCAAACAGAGCTCAGCAAAAACGAGTAAAACCAGCGTTAGCGTTAAAAAAACCATCTGAGCGGCAACGTTTTCTTTGATTTAATGGAGTCAAAACAGAATGAATAACTGATTTAAATATTACACAGAAACCTGACAGTTGAATTTTCATGAGTATCCTCACATTGCTAATGATTCTACTGAATCATTTAAGGAATGTGCTGAACTATCAGTTCACCTGCACAATAAGTTAATACTATGTTAAGGCTCCATCTTTATTGGGTCAATCACAAATTGAATGCCCAAATAAAGATTACCAGACATAACCAATTGATTTGGCGCATATTTATCAATTAATTACTTGTGTCGCTGGCGACAATTAAACATATGATGTCGTAAAACCTACATTCTTAAGCGCTAATTTTTCATTTAACGCCTATTGTACCAAGGTGAAACACTCCCTCTTATCGTATAAATCCTTCACCTTTCGTTTTAAAGTTCAGCATGGCGAGATAGCAATGTTATTTGTCGCTTTATCAATATTCTCTGCCAGAACAAAATAATACTGTATCCACGATCAAACCGGGGCCACTCCGCCCTGCGATGTGAATAAAAATCACTCTCATTGGCATTCAGGTTGTTTATACCAGGAACAAAACATGTATCGCTCTTCTGTAAACGCGTCTCGCAAAGTATCTGGACTAAGCCCCCTTTTTGTAACCCTGAAAATCGCCTTACTGTCAGCCCTTACAGCAAACACCGTATACGCAGAAGATAGCATTCTGGTCAGCGCTGATGCTGAAAAAAACAGCAGCGAAGACCCCTGGGGAGCAACTCCTGGGCTGGTATCCAAAAAGTCGGCTACGGGTACAAAAACCAGTTCTGATATAAAAAATATCCCCCAGTCCCTTTCCGTGATCACCCGAAAAGAAATCGATATTTTGCAGCCTAAATCGTTAAAGGACGCGCTCGGATATACGCCAGGAGTAACCGTATCTGACAGAGGTAGCTCTAACGCTTTTGATATGGTTAAGATTCGTGGTTTTTCATCCGGACAGGGACAAAACAACTATCTGGATGGCCTCAAACTCACTGGCGACAACTGGAACGAGATGTCGACCGACCCCTATTTGCTCGAACGGATTGAGGTACTTCGAGGCCCCGCCTCAGTTCTGTATGGAATGAGTAATCCTGGTGGCATTGTTTCGATGGTAAGCAAGCGCCCGGTCTACACTCCAGTACGCGAAGTGCAGTTTAAAATGGGATCGAATAACCTCATGCAAACTGGTTTCGATTTCGGTGACACGCTGGATGACCTGGGGATTTACGCTTTCAGGATTACAGGGATGGCCCGTTCTTCCGATGAGGAACAAAGCC
>CAMKZP010000082.1 GCA_946477805.1 uncultured Enterobacter sp. | reverse complement strand
CGTGGGCTCGGAGATGTGTATAAGAGACAGGGAGTAAATAACTATATATGGTGGTTATGCAGCATATGATACCGCTTCGGTGAAAAGATATGGTTATATAGAGGCATCAGAGGTTGGCGAACAGCCAGCCGAAACTTTTCTAAAGAGATGACTATGATGCGTTACTTACTGGCCATGATGATTTTTGCTTTTACAACGACGTGTTCAGCAGCTTCACAAACGTCCGTCTCTTTTCATGGAATGATTACCGAGGCGGTATGCCATATTTCTACGTCGCACGGCAGCATTAGTTCAAGCTGCATGAAAAACAATACGCACCACACAGCTTCTTATCATGTCACCTCTGAGGACAACCAGACGTTTGCCCTGCCGGGAAATACGGGGCACATGCAGTTAAAATGGTTAAACGCTGCACGTACTAAAGGTTTGCTGGTTGCTTTATATCGTTAATGGTCAATTAGACAACAAAGAGCGGCCAGAGGGATTAGAATTTCCCCATGCCTTCAAGCAATATCCAGATGACGTACCAGATCGAAACCAATACAGAAAACACTTCAAAAATAATTCTGATCACCAGATATTCTCCTCTAATGCATTCGCCTGCACTTTGTGAGCAGTCGTATCGCCTTCGTGCAGGATAATCATTTCCAGGGCTTCCACGACGTCATAATCCAGCGAACCCTCTGCTGATTTTGCTTTCATCACGTCGATCGCCTCTGCGGAGGTACATTGCCTGCTGGAGTGACAGCCCACAAGAAGAGAGACATAGGCACAGGCGGCAGAAATCATTCTGGCACTTAAATCCATCTGCGTTCCAAATAAAGCGTCAGGAAATCCTTTACCATTCGGCTGCTCATGCTGGCGGCTTGCTATCATGGCTGTTCTGTACATTCCCGGTATCCTGGAGAGTATCTCCCGGGTCGTTAAAGGATATGCCTTGAATTGCTTCTGTTGGTCAGCCGTTAATAGACTCTGGCGTGCTAACTGTTTGGGCGGAAGAGCAAGTTTTCCGATTCCATGAAGCAGTCCAGCGAGACGCATTTCGTTAACCCCTGAAGGTGAAAATCCATATAAATGGGCAAGACGAACGGAGTAATAAGCGATTTTTGCAGAATAAGGACCCGCGTGCTGACAATGCTCATCAATGATTGTGGCCAGTAAACCGGCAAGCTGGACCAGTTCATTTTCATTGAGCAACTGTGAAGTAAAGGGAGAGGAAGTTCTTACGTCGTCGAATAAAGCGGGTGAAGAGAGTTTCCACCATATTTCTGGATTTGACTCAAGCTCACGCAGAGTAAGCACATCGTCCAGCGAATAGCGAGAACCGATCGAGTCACATACCGTTTCAATGGCTGCAGCCGGATAACGCCCCTGAGGAAACTCGTATAAAGCGAGCAAATCGAAATTATCGATCAAATCGAGCAGGCGGCTGTGGGCATGCAGCCCAGACTTGTCAAATATCAGAGGGGCACTCTTCGCGATGAGAGGAGTGCTTTTTAATTTTTTCTCGCAACGGGATACACCATTAGTATTTTTCGAACCAAGCTCATAAAGTAATGCGGCAATAAAGATATTTTGTTGCACATCAGGGCTGGCGCCCTGCAGGCGTAAGACAGACATGGCGATAAATGCGCGGCGGATCCCGCGCTGCCCGTTTGCGGGGTTCAGGAGATCGAGGGCTGATGAAATACCCGTTAAAAAGTCAGTGAAGGCAATTTCCACAATAGCGTTCCTGTTAAGAAGTCGATTCACAAGCTTTCGCCTGTCGCTTATCTTTCTTATTCAGAAAACCGTAATCGCCTTTGTCTGGCAATTTAATTCAATAATGACATCATATATAGATTTTTATTTTTTGATGATTTGAATTTGCAGTGTGATGTGTTGATAACTGACGCGTACCTGAGTGTCGCTGGGCAGCGGAGTCGACGTTTCTGATCCCGTCATTTAGCTTGTATACTTCTTAACACTCCTTCGCAGGTTGCGCTGGCTTATGACATCCAACGGGACGAAATGAAGTATCTGATAGACAGGCTGATTGTATTTAATACCGATGATGGAACGTTGCATTTACCTGCCAGCGAAGATGTGATCAAGCTGGCGATACCTGCTGCGCGTTTACTTGAGACTTTTTTGTCCTCAGAAGGCAGGGAGCTGACGCGTGAATATCTTCTCGAAACCGTCTGGGATAAGCACGGTTTGCATGCATCAGGCAGCAATTTAAACCAGTATGTCAGCATCTTGCGTCGTAATCTTGCGCTGTTGGGCTGCCACGAGCTGATTGTTACTCTGCCAAAGGTCGGCTTCAAGCTTAATGCTGCCATTAGCGTTGACGTTCAGGAAACGGCTGCCGTCTCGCCTGTCCCTTCTTTTTCCAAGGGGCCGTCGGCTGGCTTCTCACGTCGCCATATCGTTGCTGGAGTGCTGCTCGCTGCGCTGCTTACCGGAGCGGCCGTGGATTATTACGCTTTCAGAGATGCCACCGACAATATAACGGTGCTTCAGACGCCAGACAGCGCCTGCCATATTCATTATTTAAAAGACATTCCCGATGATGAGCGCAAAGCGACGTTAGACCGGATCCTTAAGGTTATCGCTAATAAAAAAATACAGTGCAAAAGAAATGATGTCATTATTTACAGTAATGAGGTAAGCCTTTCCGATAAAGGTAACTCCAGAGAATTACTCTCTTATTGCCACGCCGGTAAGTCCAGCGAGGTGATATCATGCGAGAATTTTTATCATTACAAGTGGGATAAAAATAAATGAGGAAAATAGGCTTTCTCGCGGGTATGCTCGGCGTCGTCGCGGTCCTCTCATTTACGCTGTTTAACGTCTTCAATCATGATATTCCTTCCCTCAAATGCAAGGCGTTTAGCAGAACGACTATTGACGTTGAAAATGGCGCGCTGGTGTTTTCCCTCGCTGAAAGCCTGCAGTTGTATAATAAAGAGGGAATGATGCAGTATGAAGGCTATGTAAATTCCCCGAACGGAAAAACCTATCTTGAAAGGACGGTTTATTTGTCTCAGGGCGTAAAAGTGGATAAAACGACCTATACCTATAAGATTGATAAAATCGCTTCATCCCCGCTCGATACCACCCCGGACGAGACGTTTAATCAAATGTGGCTTGAAAATACGAGCGATAATCAATCTGTCACGCTGAGTTTGAAAGAAATAAGAAAGAATATGTTCACATTCAGTAGCCCTTACTCCCCTCAGTTTACCTGCGTCGTTTATTAGTTTTACCTATAAATGACCGTTGTCATTTTATAATTTAGCATTGAGCTAACATAGCATTCACATTGCTAAAGATTATTTAGCGACTGGCGCGCTTGTCTAAGCGGGTTGAACGATCGTTTAGCTTTCGTGTGGTGTTATTCAGCTTGAGATTGATTTCTCGATCGCTGTTTTGAACCATTACCCGCTATTTTTGGAGAGCGTAATGAAAGTTTTACCCCTGTTGTGTGTATTTATTGCGGCATGCTCTGTGACAGCGTGCTCCCATGACTATGTTATTTCAACACCGGATGGGCATATGATGACAGCACACGGTAAACCGGTAAAAGATAAAGATACCGGTCTCATTTCTTATCGGGATGCTGATGGTAATATTCATCAAATTCACCAGAACGATGTTAAAGAAATCGCCGAAAAATAATCATCTCAAGCATGTCTGGTATCCCAGTATGTCCTTGTTCAACATCACGAATAACATTTACGAATTTGTCCTCGTGGTGTGAAAAATCGTTTGACTGGCTTTAGATCATATTATGGTAAATAGAAATAAGGCAAGGCGCTTTCACTGGACGATGCAAGACTCAATATGGATGATGGGCGTATATGGTGCGACCGTTGGAGCCGGAACGCTTTTCTTACCGGTAGAAGTGGGGGCTCGTGGCCCTCATATTTTTATGTTGTTACTTATCCTCGGTCTGCCACTTTCTCTGCTCCCGCATGTAGTTATCTGTCGCGTTTTGATGCGGGATAGCGCTGCCCCGGATCAAACGCTGCCCATGTTTGGCGGCTTTTTTGGTCGCAAAGGGCGTGAACGGGTTAAGCTCTTTTTCTGTGTTGCGCACTATCCGGTTACGCTGGTATATGCTGTTTCGTTAGTGAACGCGTTTTGTCATCTTCTGACCGTGCGGTTGCATATTCCCGGCGTGAATCGATGGAGCCTTACCCTACTGGTTCTGGCCTTGCTCCACCTGGTGCTGCTTAAGGGGCGCGACAGAGTGGTAAAAACCATGAGCGTGCTGGCGCTGCCCTTCGCCGCCGCGCTGCTGCTGGTGGCCGCGTGGCAAATTCCTGACTGGGATATGAAAAACCTGACGAACGCATGGCAGCAAACAACCCAGTCCGGTGGTTCCTTGAGGCTGGCCGATATCTGGTTGACCCTACCGCTTATCTCCTTTTCCCTGTGCTGTGCGCCGCTGATCCCGGCGCTGGCTTCAGGCTATCGCGAGCCGCATGCAGGAGGTGAGGTTCAGGCCGTGCGGGTTATTCGTGTCGCCTATGCGCTGATATTTATCAGCATTACGTTTTTTGTCTTGAGCTGCATTCTCAGTATGCCTGCTGACGTTTTCGTTGCTGCGAAAAGTAACAATTTAAATGTTCTTTCAGTGATAGGTGGCGATCGTAGCGTATTGTCCTGGCTTGCTCCTTTCATTGCTATTATTGGAATGAGCAAATCATTTTTAGGTATCTCAATGCCGGTAGCTGAAACTTTTTCTGCGCTTAGTGCTAACGTCATTGATTGTCAGATTGCTGACGCCAGTAAATGAATAAAAACGGCGGTAATCGCGATAATGTTTTGCACCACGACAGGGATAGTCTGGATTAACCCGGACGTTATCAATCTCATTGAAACCGTCTGTGGACCGTTGATTGCTGTTTTTCTTTTCCTGATTCCGTCGTATTTACTATTCAGACGGCAGAAGCTAAAGCAGCTTCGCAATGTCGCTGCTTTCATTTCCCTGACGAGCGGTATTGCAACACTCTCTGCGCTGATTTTCGCGATGCTCCAGAAATGACGGCTGTACGAACGTAATGATATCGATTGAGGATTTTGCATTATGTCAGTTTTAAAAAACGGTAAGCTCGCTTTTCTCATCCTGCCGCTGGTGATTTCAGGCTGCGCAGGAATGATTGGCGACTTCGAAAATATGAGCGTGGAAAACATCAGTTTTCCCGCAAAGTATCAGCGTACGGTGGATTGTCTGAACACGGCGGCCATGAACCACGGATACATGATGAGGGATACAGGCGACAAAATCGGAACGGCTCACCGATACGAACTGACCAAAAATGATGTTGAAAAATTCATCACGCTTGATATCTCAGGGCAGGGTAAAAACACCGATATCACGGCGATCTATGACAGAAGGGAAACAGCGCTTATTTCCGGTTTTGACGGCGTCGTAGGGTACTGCAAACGGGATCTCGGATAGGGTTTAAGGCCGCCGCCGAATCGCCTCTGCCATAGGGCAGAGGCGGGCGAAAATCAGAATGCCGTCTTACAAAAACCCGTCATCTCTTTCAGGCCCATCTCACGGCCAAGCTCGGTCATCGGGTGTACCACCACCAGACCGCGGACGCTTTTCTTCAGCTTGCCCATGTCGGCCTGTTCTTTTTTGGTGATCGCGCGGCGATGCGGCATGTTCATCAGCTTCTGCGCTTCTTTGCTCAGCTTCTGGCCTTTTACCTCGCGCAGGCGCTCGATTTCAGCTTCCAGCGTAGCCGTCTCTTTCTCAAGCTCAGCGTACTTCTCGGCGGCATCGACCAGTGACAGGCTCGCCATCTGGTGGCGGATCAGATCCAGGCGGTCGCTCAGGCGTTTAATTTCGTTCTTTTCGACTTCTTTCATGACAAATGACTCTAAAAACGGAGGATTTACAGGGAAGGATACACCAATGTGCGCAGGCTTACTTCTGAAACGCTTTTTTTAAGCTGATTCGGGAAATCAGCTCAGTCAGGGAAAGCACCATCGTGGAGCGGACAACCTGTTGATAGCGCTGCTTTTGCATCGCGTATAGCTCAGGATCGCTGTTATCAAAATGGGGGGAAGGCGGCAGGGCGGTTACGCAGTGCAGCTCGCCGAAAGGCCCCAGGATCTCATCATCGGTAAAGGTGTATTCATTACCGTCGTGATTAAGTTCTTCCCGCAGCGCCATCAGCAGCTCGGCATCTTCATACTCTGGCCTGCTGATCACGCCAAGACCGTAAATCAGCTTCAGGCGCACCGACAAATCGCCCAGCGGTCCGTCTCCGTCCAGTAACGGTTCTACAGCATATTTTACCGCGTAGTCGTCTTTGCGAAACACCTGAAGCACCAGAATGTTCACCGCCTCGGTCAGTAACTCCACGGCGGCAATCAGGAAGCTTCGGACGGTTTTGCCAGCATTCAGACGCTCAAGCACACGGTTTTCAAAGGCCTGGGTTTGTTCCATTATTGCCTGCATATCTGACAATCTGTAATTTGGGCGCAGGCATACCTGCGCCGCATTCTGCATCATTTGGCTGCGTTATAAGCGTCAACCGCCTCCACGACCACCTCGCTGTTGGCGTCCAGACCGGAAACCTGCGCCAGCGCAGCCTGCGGGCCGTTGTCGTCAATCAGCTGAGCCAGCTCCTGCGCCTGCGGGTCCTGCTCGCTGCGGTAGTGCATCGCGGCGGCAATTCCTTTCACCAGGTTAGCGTGCGGCAGGCCGTATTCCAGCGTGCCCAGCAGCGGCTTGATCAGGCGATCGCCCGCGCTCAGCTTGCGCAGAGGCTGACGGCCAACGCGCTCAACGTCATCTTTCAGGTACGGGTTTTCAAAGCGACCGAGGATTTTCTCGATGTATGCTGCGTGTTTCTCAGCATCAAAACCGTAGCGTTTGATCAGCACCGCGCCGCTCTCTTCCATTGCCCCTTTCACCACCGCGCGGATCTTCTCATCGAGGATCGCGTCGCGAATGGTCTGATGACCGGCCATTTTTCCGAGGTACGCGGTTATAGCATGCCCGGTGTTCAGCGTGAAGAGTTTACGTTCGACAAAGGCCATCAGGTTATCGGTTAATTCCATACCCGGAATCGTCGGCAGCGCGCCTTTAAACTGGGTTTTATCAACGATCCACTCGCTGAACGTTTCCACGGTCACTTCCAGCGGGTCATTTGTGGCGGACTCCGACGGCGGAACGATGCGGTCTACGGCGGAATCGACAAAACCGACGTGCGCTTCCACCCAGGCCTTGTCTTCGTCCGCTACCGCGGCCAGAACGTGCCCTTTCAGCTGCGTGGTGCCGCGCACCATGTTTTCGCAGGCGATGATGTTCAGCGGAGTATCGTTACCCTGCGCTTTACGCTTCGCCAGGCCTTTCGCCACCGCAGGCGCAATACGCTCAAGCACAACCGGGCCCACCGCCGTGGTGACCAGGTCAACGCTGGCGATCAGGTCGATAACATCGTCGCCGATGCTGCTAACTGCATTCACGCCAGAGACCGTCTCAACCTGCTCGTTTTCACCCACCACGTGTACCTGATAGCTATGACGGGCATTCAGGGCATCAAGGACTGCCTGATTCACATCGGCGAATGTCAGCGTAATGCCCGCGTCTGCCAGCAGTTTGCCGATAAAGCCACGACCGATATTACCTGCGCCAAAATGTAATGCTTTCATAGTATTAACCTTTATCAATGTTTTTACCCGAGAGGGCTGGGGTGAGGAACCGCTAATTTTCCCTCACCCTAGCCCTCTCCCCAATGGGGAGAGGGAAGAGAACTTACTTGTTCAGCAGCGCCAGCACTTCTTCCACGCTGGTGGTGTTAGCCAGACGCTCAATGACAGACTCGTCATCCAGAGCGTTGGTCAGGCTGGTAATCACCTGAATGTGCTCGTTGTTGCGAGCGGCGATACCGATCACCAGACGGGCAATGTCGTCTTCCTCTTCACCGAAGCGAACGCCCTGCGGATACTGGCAGAACACGACGCCGGTTTTCAGCACGCGGTCTTTCGCTTCAACCGTACCGTGTGGAACCGCGATAGATTCGCCGAGATAGGTTGGCGTCAGCTTCTCACGCTCCAGCATAGCGTCAACGTACTCAGGCTGAACGTAGCCGCCTTTTACCAGCTGCTCGCCGGCAAAGCGAATCGCCTCTTCTTTGGTTGCTGCCGTACGGCCGAGGAAGATGTTCTCCGCGCCCAGGCGGAACAGGTGGCTGTCGTTGGCGTCGAAGCTGTCTTTCAGGCTGTCGCGCACCTTCACTTCATTGTCTTCATGGCGCTGTGCCGCAACCAGACGCTCGGTCAGGCTGGCGTACAGGCCGCTGTCGAGGAAGTTGGTCAGGGAAATGTGCTGCGCCTGCGGCACCTGACGCATCGCGCGTTCGGTCAGATCGCGGTGCGTGATCACCAGATCAACGTCCGGCGGCAGGCTGTTAATCGCGCTGTTGGTCACGGAGATGTTGCTCAGGCCCGCATCCTGCACTTTCTTACGCAGCACGCCTGCGCCCATTGCGCTGGAGCCCATACCGGCGTCGCAGGCAACGATGATTTTACGCACGTGGCTCAGGTCGTTAGAGACATCGCCAGCCGCCAGCGGGGTTGCGCCTTTGGATTCAGCCTTCATGTCGTGCATACGGCGGGTCGCAGCTTCGATATCGTCTTCTTCTTTCACTTTGCTGGTTTTCAGCAGAATGGCTGAGACAACGAAGGAAACCGCCATGGCCGCGCAGATAGCCGCGATGTTAGCGAAGTAGGCGCCTTTCGGGGTCATCGCCAGTACCGCCAGGATGGAGCCCGGAGACGCCGGAGAAACCAGACCGCCGCCCAGCACGCTCAGGGTAAACACGCCGGTCATACCGCCGAGGATAACGGCCAGGATCAAACGCGGGTTCATCAGCACGTACGGGAAGTAAATTTCGTGGATACCGCCCAGGAAGTGGATGATAGCCGCACCGCCAGCAGACTGCTTCGCGCTGCCGCGACCGAAAAACATATACGCCAGCAGCACGCCCATACCCGGGCCCGGGTTGGCTTCAATCAGGAAGAAGATGGACTTGCCGAGATCGTGAGACTGCTGAATACCCAGCGGCGAGAAGATACCGTGGTTAATGGCGTTGTTGAGGAACAGGATTTTCGCCGGTTCAACAAAGATAGACGCCAGCGGCAGCATGTCGTGCGCCACCATGAAGTTAACGCCCGCCGCCAGAATTTTGGACAGAACTTCAACCGCAGGGCCAATGCCGAGGAACGCCAGAATCGCGAGGATCATCCCGATGATGCCCGCAGAGAAGTTGTTCACCAGCATTTCGAAGCCGGACTTGATCTTGCCATCAACCCAGACGTCGAATTTTTTAATCGCCCAGCCGCCAAGAGGGCCTGCGATCATTGCGCCGAGGAACATCGGCATGTCCGCACCGACAATCACACCCATGGTTGTGATGGCACCCACTACGCCACCGCGGTCACCGCCGACCAGACGACCACCGGTATAACCGATGAGCAACGGCAGCAGATAGGTAATCATTGGGCCAACGAGCTTCGCCAGCGTTTCGTTAGGCAACCACCCTGTCGGAATGAACAATGCGGTGATAATACCCCACGCAATAAACGCGCCGATATTTGGCATCACCATGTTGCTGAGGAAACGACCAAAGCTTTGTACTTTGATCTTGAAATCGGATGACATAAAACACCCCTTCTTCTGTTTACGCTTAGGCTTGCGGCCCGAGGTTTATTGTTAATGCGCGGCGGCAGAGGTAGCCGAGCCCTGTTCTGATGCTGTGAAATCTGGCACTGAATCGTTCAACTGTCCAGACAGCGAAAATTTGTGTGATCTCAGTCACGTAAATGTAGGGGGTGGGGAGATTATTGAAGTGATCTGCATCACAAAATTGGCGTGTAAAAAAAATACAGCGGACAAAAATCAGGCAGCTTACCCTCTCTTTTGTGACTGTTATCACATTTCTGTGGCGAGGGTTTGTCTCTGAAATGTGATTGTATTCACAAATTATTTTTATGTGGATTTGTCCGGATGCGATCGGGAACAAAGTCTGTTTAGCCGTTCGTTGCCAGGATGTCATAAAGCAACACGTAAACCTAATAAATGACTTTTATTATGTGCTATGGCGAAAAGAGGAAACCTGAATTACGCTCATATTGTAAGGTTATCTCATTTATTATTCAGGATATATTTTGACACGTTTATAAACTTGCGTGGAGATATTATAAAAATCCATACTCCCCGGCTC
>CAMKZP010000081.1 GCA_946477805.1 uncultured Enterobacter sp. | reverse complement strand
GGTTTGCATAGCGATCGGCTATATCAGAGGCCAAAACCGGGGCCGTCAGCGGCTGTGCTGCCTGGGCGGTGGAGAAACTTACCGCACACAGCGCGGCAAAAGAGATCAGACAACGTTTCAACGAAAAACATCCATCATGTGAATTGGTGAAGTAAAAGGTATTTATACTACTAATCGGAGCCGTGCAATGACCCGATTAGCATAACGATAGCGAGAAAAACGTAACCATGGGTAAATAAGAACAATTTACCTGCAAGCCATCTCCCATTTTGTGACATCGGGCTTATGATAGACGCCTGTGTCATTCAATCTTTCGGGGATAGGTATGTCTGAGAAGCGCGTGGTTATGGTTGTCGATATGCAAAATGGGGTGTTTGCAACGCCGCGTCATCAACGTGAAAAATGTGTCGCACTGATTAATCAGCTCACGGACGCCGCCGATACGGTGATTTTCATTCAGCATACCGAGGCCGGAGGGCTGGAGGAGGGGAGCGACGGGTTTGCGCTGCTGCCTGAACTGCGCCAGCCAAAGGGCGCGTTGTATGTGACCAAAACCGCCTGCGATGCATTTTATGATACTCCCCTTGAGGCGCTGCTGCGGGAGCTTGGCATCCGTGAATTTGTGATCTGCGGCTGCGCGACCGATTACTGCGTTGACGCCACGTTCAAAAACGGCGTCAGCCGGGGCTATCACATCACCGTAGCAGAGGATGCACACACCACGGCGCATCGCCAGGCCGCAGAGGCCCCGGTTTTAATTAGCCACTATAACGACGTCTGGCGTAATTTCATTGCTCCGGTCAATCCTCCCGCGGTGAAACGCGTCGAAACAATTCTCGAAAACTGGAAAGCGAACTAATAATAAACCCTTAGGTCTGACCTTTTTGCCCGTGCTGGGAGGCCGGTGCGGGCAAGATTCTCGTGTGGTGATGTTTTGAGCACAGCAACACCCATAACAACAAGAAGGAAGCATAATGTTTAAGTCTTTTTTCCCAAAGCCGGGGCCCTTTTTCCTGTCGGCGTTTATTTGGGCGCTGATCGCTGTCATTTTCTGGCAGGCGGGCGGCAGCGCGTGGCTGATGCGCATCACGGGGGCAACGGGCGATGTGCCGATTAGCGCCGCGCGCTTCTGGTCGATGAGCTATTTGCTGTTTTATGCTTACTACGCGGTCTGCGTGGGGCTCTTTGCCGCCTTCTGGTTTATCTACTCTCCGCACCGCTGGCAGTACTGGTCGATTCTGGGCACCTCGCTGATCGTCTTTGTGACCTGGTTCCTGGTGGAAGTGGGCGTGGCCGTTAACGCCTGGTATGCCCCCTTCTACGACCTGATCCAGACCGCGCTCGGTTCACCGCACAAGGTGACCATTAATCAGTTTTATCATGAAGTGGGCATTTTCCTCGGCATCGCCCTGATTGCGGTGGTTATCGGGGTTATGAATAACTTTTTCGTCAGCCACTACGTCTTCCGCTGGCGTACCGCGATGAACGAACACTATATGGCGCACTGGCAGCACCTGCGGCATATTGAGGGCGCCGCGCAGCGTGTGCAGGAAGATACCATGCGTTTTGCCTCTACCCTTGAGAGCATGGGAACCAGCTTTATCAACGCCATTATGACGCTGATCGCCTTCCTGCCGGTGCTGGTCACGCTCTCTGCGCACGTTCCTGAGCTTCCTGTTATCGGCCATCTGCAGTATGGCCTGGTTATTGCCGCGATTGTCTGGTCGCTGTTGGGCACGGGGCTGCTGGCGGTTGTTGGGATCAAACTGCCGGGCCTGGAGTTTAAAAATCAGCGCGTCGAAGCGGCCTACCGTAAGGAGCTGGTTTACGGTGAAGATGACGCTAACCGCGCGTCGCCGCCCACCGTGCGCGAGCTGTTTGGCGCGGTGCGCCGCAACTATTTCCGCCTCTATTTCCACTACATGTACTTCAACATCGCGCGCATTTTGTACCTGCAGGTGGATAACGTTTTCGGTTTGTTCCTGCTGTTCCCGTCGATTGTTGCGGGTACCATTACGCTCGGTCTGATGACGCAGATCACCAACGTCTTTGGCCAGGTTCGCGGCTCGTTCCAGTACCTTATCAGCTCCTGGACTACGCTGGTCGAGCTGATGTCCATCTATAAACGTTTACGCAGTTTCGAGCGTGAGCTGGACGATAAAGACCTGCAGGAAGTGACCAATACATTCAGTTAATACAGGAAGTTGCTATGACCTTTGCCGTACCGCGCGCGTTACCGCTCTCCTTGCTGGCTGCCCTTGTGCTCGCAGGCTGTGCTGAAAAAGGGGCTGCACCGCTCAAAGAGGGGGAAAAACCCGTGGATGTCGCAAGCGTGGTACGGCAAAAAATGCCCGCCAGCGTGAAGGATCGCAGCGCATGGGCAGAAGCGCTGGCAAAAACCTTTGAAAGCCAGAAGATTGCCCCCACCGAGGAGAATATCTGCTCGGTGCTGGCCGTCGCCCAGCAGGAATCCATGTATCAGTCCGATCCTGTCGTACCGGGGCTGAACAAGATTGCCTGGAAGGAGATCGACCGCCGCGCCGAATCGATGCATATCCCGGTGTTCCTGGTGCATACCGCGCTAAAAATTACCTCCCCGAACGGTAAAAGCTACAGCGATCGGCTGGATGCGGTGAAAACGGAGAAACAGCTGAGCGCCATTTTTGATGATTTTATCAATATGGTGCCGATGGGGCAGACGCTGTTTGGTTCACTTAACCCTGTCCACACCGGTGGTCCAATGCAGGTCAGCATTGCGTTCGCCGAGAAACATACCGACGGCTATCCGTGGAAAATCGAGGGAACGGTGCGTCAGGAAGTCTTTTCCCTGCGCGGCGGGCTGTGGTTTGGCACGTATCACCTGCTGAACTATCCGGCAAACTACAGCGAGCCGCTGTACCGTTTTGCAGACTTCAACGCTGGCTGGTACGCCAGCCGGAATGCGGCGTTCCAGAATGCCGTCAGCCGCGCGAGCGGAGTTAAGCTGGCGCTGGATGGCGATTTGATCGCCTATGGCAGCCGCGAGGCAGGCACGACGGAACGTGCGGTACGCAAGCTGGCGACAAAGCTCGATATGAGCAACAGCGATATTCGCCGTCAGCTTGAGAAGGGAGACAGCCTGGCCTTTGAGAAAACGGATTTGTATAAGCAGGTCTTCAGGCTGGCAGAGCAGAAGAGCGGTAAAACGCTACCGAAGGCCATCCTGCCGGGGATCCAGCTTGAAAGCCCGAAAATCACCCGCAACCTGACGACAGCCTGGTTTGCGAAACGTGTGGATGACCGCCGGGCGCGCTGTATGGGGCTTTAGAAACGACGTCGCAGGCGCAGCACCAGCGCGATAACGCCAAGAACCATGCAGCCTGCAAGGAAGGGAACCAGGCCAAACAGGGTGCTCACGCCGAAGCCGATCTCCACGCGCGGGCGCCCGCTGTCCTGTACCTGCATCAAATGTTCATAGACGCCGGGGGCGTGAACCAGCATGTTAAGAAGCTGTGAGCCTGCCCAGAAGCAGAACAGCACAAACAGGGCATAGGCAATATTACCCGCCGTAGAGGTTTTTGGTTGTTTGCCGCCAAAAATCGGTTTCGACAATGTGAAATCAGCCATAAAGACCTCCGGAAGTATCACTTCGCTTAATACGCTTCTTACAGGTGAAGTGTGACAGGTCATAGCATTTGTCAATATCAGAATCGTGGTAATTTGCCCCAGGGATTACTCCTGGAGTGTCGATTTCTGCAGCACATCACAATTTTGTTACTTAAGTGAAATTGCGTCGCGTTTCAGAATTTCCGTATACGCCACAGACCTGGCGGTAAAACTGTGAGAGGATGTCTTTTTTACCTGCCGGAGTTGTCATGAAGCTCACGTCCAAACTACGCCGCGACTGGCATTACTACGCCTTTGCTATTGGGCTGATTTTTATTCTTAACGGCGTCGTCGGGCTGTTGGGGTTTGAAGCGAAAGGCTGGCAAACCTATGCGGTTGGGCTGGTGACCTGGGTGATTAGCTTCTGGCTGGCAGGATTTATCATCCGCCGCCGCCCTGAAGAGGCGACAGCGGAAGGAGCAGAGAAAGCCGATTAACCGTTAACCGAGCTTTTTAACGCGCTGTCGGCGGCATGACGCTCCAGCGCCAGCTCGATCAGGCGGGTGATAAGCTCCGGGTAGCTGATACCGCTGGCCTGCCACAGTTTTGGATACATACTGATGTTGGTGAAGCCCGGCAGCGTGTTGATTTCGTTGATCACCACCTCGTTTTCTGCCGTCAGGAAAACGTCGACGCGCGCCATGCCGAAGCAGCCAAGCGCCTGATAGGCCTCGACCGCGATCGCGCGGATCTTATCGTTAACGGCCGGATCGATCGCTGCGGGTACCACAACCTGGGCACCTTTATCGTCAATGTATTTGGTGTCGTACGAGTAGAAATCGCTGTTTAGCACCACTTCACCGCAGGTACTCGCCTGAGGGAAATCATTCCCCAGCACGGCGCACTCGATCTCACGGCCTTTAATCCCCTGTTCAACCACAACTTTGCGATCGAATTCGAACGCCAGACGTACGGCGTCGATAAACTGTGTTTCGGTGGTCACTTTGCTGACGCCGACGGAAGAGCCCTGGTTCGCCGGCTTAACGAACAGCGGCAGACCCAGCCTGTCGGAGAGCTGGGCGAAGGTGAACTGGTCGCGGTTTGCGCGGGTGAGGGTAACAAACGGCGCAATATTCAGACCGGCATCGCGCAGCAAACGCTTGGTGACGTCTTTATCCATGCAGGCTGCAGAGCCCAGCACGTCGGAGCCGACAAACGGCAGGTTAGCCATACGCAGCATGCCCTGCAGCGACCCATCCTCGCCCAGCGTGCCGTGTACAATCGGGAACACCACGTCAATCTGCGCCAGAGCCTGCGCGTTACCGGCGTCGATGAATTGTCCCTGCACCTGGCCCGGCACGGTAGCCACGCTGATATCAGAAGGATTAAGCGCAATGTGGGCCGGATCGTCAGCGTTTAACAGATACTGGCTTGCATCGTTAACATGCCACTGGCCCTGTTTATCAATGCCCAGCAGCACCACGTCGAAACGGTTTTTATCAATGGCATCGACGATATTTTTGGCCGATTGCAATGAAACCTCGTGTTCCGCTGATTTTCCCCCAAAGACTATACCTACCCGCTGCTTGGTCATTTCACTCTCTTCCAGACTGTCGAAAAGCCAATAACATACCACGATGCCCGGCGGGTTTCGCGGCCTTCTGCCATAATGTCTGAAGCGTGCCGAGGGGGGAGTGTGAGAGGAAAAAGTTTACTGACCGTTTGCCTTATTGCCATTGCCGCAACCGTGGGATACCGCTGGCTGCCGTCACACTACAACCCTTTTGCGCCGCTGACGCTTGACGATCCGCCCGGAAAACTGATGCAGTTTAAGCTTCGTCGCCTGACGCCGCAGGCGTGCGAAACGCTGTTATCTCAGGCCAATCAGCGGGCGCTCATCCGCACGCAGGCGGTGGCCGATAGCGCAGGCGAGTGCCCGCTCAGCAACGTGGTGCGGGTGCGTGACTTCGGGCCCGTGAGCCTGAACAGCAGCTTTTTGGCCAGCTGTCCGCTGGCGCTGAGCTCCGCACTGTTTGTCAGCCAGCAGGCCAGGCCGCTCACCAAAGCCTTTATGGGAAGCGAGCTTACTCGCATTGAGCACGTAGGGAGTTTCGCCTGCCGGAATATCTACCATCGCCCCGACGCGCGGCGCAGCGAGCATGCGACGGCAGAGGCGCTGGACATTACCGCGTTTCGGCTGGCTAACGGCGAGCGCATCACCGTGCTGAAGGGTTGGCGGTCAGCCAAAACGCAGCCCTGGCTTCAGGCGCTGCTGGCCGCAAGCTGCGACTATTACGGAAACGGCCTCGGACCTGAGTACAACGCGGCGCACGCCAGCCATTTTCATCTCGGCATGCGCGGTTTCGGCCTCTGCCGCTGAAGCATAATCCTCCGCGCTGAGAGGGTTAATTTGTGACATGTTTCACAAATATGATGACTGGGAAGATAAAACACCAAAGTCAGCCGCGCCGCACCTCTGGTGCACCCGAAAGGTACGTAACTTGCTAATCTGCAGGTGAATTCGCCTAAAAATGAAGATTATTTCTGTTATGGAATCCTGGAAAGTTAACCTCATATCGGTCTGGTTCGGCTGCTTCTTTACCGGGCTGGCCATCAGCCAGATTTTGCCCTTCCTGCCGCTGTACGTTTCTCAGCTGGGCGTTTCCTCCCACGAAGCCCTCTCCATGTGGTCAGGCCTGACCTTCAGCGTCACCTTTCTGGTTTCCGCGATTGTTTCCCCCATGTGGGGCAGCCTGGCGGACCGCAAAGGGCGCAAGCTGATGCTGCTGCGGGCTTCGCTGGGCATGGCGATTGCCATTTTACTGCAGGCGTTTGCCACTAACGTCTGGCAGCTGTTTATCCTGCGCGCGATCATGGGGCTAACCTCCGGGTACATTCCCAATGCGATGGCGCTGGTGGCCTCGCAGGTTCCCCGCGAGCGCAGCGGCTGGGCGCTGAGCACGCTCTCAACGGCGCAGATTAGCGGGGTCATCGGTGGCCCGCTGATGGGGGGCTTTCTTGCAGACCACGTGGGCCTGCGGGCGGTCTTTTTCATTACGGCAATCCTGCTGGTGGTCAGCTTCCTGGTCACGCTGTTTCTGATTAAAGAGGGCGGCCGTCCCGTCGTCAGCAAATCTGAGCGCCTGAGCGGCAGGGCGGTTTTTGCCTCGCTGCCCTATCCAGGCCTGATGATTAGCCTCTTTGTCACCACCATGGTTATCCAGCTTTGTAACGGTTCCGTGGGGCCGATTCTTGCGCTTTTTATCAAATCGATGGCCCCGGACAGCAGCAATATCGCATTTCTGAGCGGGATGATTGCCGCCGTGCCCGGCGTATCCGCACTTATTTCCGCGCCGCGTCTTGGAAAGCTGGGCGACCGGATCGGCACGGCGCGCATACTGATGGCGACGCTGATTTTTGCGGTCATCCTCTTTTTTGCCATGTCGTTCGTCACGTCGCCGCTTCAGCTTGGGGTTCTGCGCTTCCTGCTCGGTTTTGCCGACGGCGCCATGCTGCCCGCGGTGCAGACCTTGCTGGTGAAATACTCCAGTGACCAGGTCACCGGGCGTATTTTTGGCTATAACCAGTCGTTTATGTATCTCGGGAATGTTGCCGGCCCGCTTATCGGGGCCTCCGTCTCGGCGATGGCTGGCTTCCGCTGGGTATTTGCCGCCACGGCGGTGGTGGTGTTGCTGAATATTATTCAGCTGGCGTTTGCCCTGCGTCGACGCAGGCAATTAGCTGAGGCCAAATCCGCCCGCTGATGCATTATATATTCTTATGGCTGCCGCATTTTTATATAACGAAATGTGGCCGTTGATTATTAGCAAAACGTTTCGCTGACGGTTTTACACGTTTATTCTGGCGACGGCGTCACTTTTGCATAAGATAATACTTTTCTCCTCTTTGCATTATTCAATGAGAATGCTAATTTCAGGAAAAATCACATAAGGAAATAGCACGATGAAAAATCTCATTGCTGAGTTGCTGGTTAAGCTTGCACAAAAGGAAGAAGAGTCAAAAGAGCTGGTTGCTCAGGTCGAGGCGCTGGAAATCGTCGTGACTGCACTGCTTAGGCATATGGACAAACAAAATCAGCAGGCCCTGATCGACAGCGTCGAAGGCGCGCTGGATAATGCCAAACCGGATTCACTGGTGCCTGCACAGGACGCGGAGATGCTACACCAATACGTAAAGAAGCTGTTAAGGCATCCGCGCAGTTAAACTGTCACAGGACGTGATGGGTTGTCATAGAAATGTCATGCTGGTTGCCTATAGTCGCTCTGTTTTTATTTCTACGTATTTGTACATGGAGAAAATAAATTGAAACAGAGCGCACTTTTCATCGCATTAATTCCGCTGTTATTCACCCCTGTTACCCACGCTGATACCACCAATACCGCTGTTCTGGATAATCGCGCAGCGCAGGGCGATATCACCCAGCCCGGCGGCGCGCGTCGACTTTCTGAAGATCAAACCGCGGCTATTCGTGCTTCCCTGAATGATAAACCCGCTAAAAATATAATACTGCTGATTGGCGACGGAATGGGGGATTCTGAAATTACGGCCGCGCGAAATTATGCTGAAGGCGCGGGCGGCTTTTTTAAGGGAATTGATGCGTTACCGCTCACGGGACAATATACCCATTACGCGCTGGACAAAAAAACCGGAAAACCGGATTACGTAACGGATTCCGCCGCGTCCGCAACGGCGTGGTCAACCGGCGTGAAAACCTATAACGGTGCGCTGGGCGTGGATATTCATGAAAAAGATCACCAAACCATCCTCGAAATGGCGAAAGCGGCGGGGCTGGCAACCGGCAACGTCTCTACCGCTGAACTGCAGGATGCGACGCCAGCGGCGCTGGTATCGCACGTGACATCCCGTAAATGCTACGGCCCGTCCGTCACCAGCGAAAAATGCCCGACCAACGCGCTGGAAAAAGGCGGCAAGGGTTCGATCACCGAGCAGCTGCTGAACGCGCGCCCTGATGTGACGCTGGGCGGCGGGGCGAAAACCTTCGCAGAAACCGCAACGGCAGGCGAGTGGCAGGGCAAAACGCTGCGCGAGCAGGCGCAGGCGCGGGGCTACCAGATGGTAAGCGATGCGGCGTCGCTGGCCGCCGTTACCGAGGCGAATCAGGATAAACCGCTGCTGGGGCTCTTCTCCGAAGGCAATATGCCGGTTCGCTGGGAAGGGCCGAAAGCCTCTTACCACGGCAATATCGACAAACCTGCCGTGACCTGTACGCCAAACCCGAAACGTAATGACAGCGTGCCGACGCTGGCGGCGATGACGGATAAAGCCATCTCTCTGCTGAGCAAGAGCGAAAAAGGCTTCTTCCTGCAGGTGGAAGGGGCGTCAATCGATAAACAAGACCATGCGGCCAACCCGTGCGGTCAGATTGGTGAAACGGTCGACCTGGACGAAGCGGTGCAAAAGGCGCTGGAATTCGCGAAGAAAGACGGCAACACCCTGGTCGTGGTCACCGCTGACCACGCGCACGCCAGCCAGATTATCCCGTCAGACGCCAAAGCGCCCGGCCTGACGCAGGCGCTGAACACCAAAGACGGTGCCGTGATGGTAATGAGCTATGGCAACTCTGAAGAAGAGTCGATGGAACATACCGGCACGCAGCTGCGCATTGCGGCGTACGGCCCGCACGCCGCAAACGTAGTCGGCCTGACGGACCAGACGGACCTGTTCTACACCATGAAGGCTGCACTTGGGCTGAAATAAGCACGGCACCCGGCGGAAATTGTTGCCGTCGGGTGGTTTTTTTCCCGCCACGAACCAGACTTACTGTGTACGTTCACAAAAGGATGGTGCAATGAAAACAACAATAGTGGTTACCCTACTCTCAGGCGTTTTTCTGATGGCGTCCGCGAATGCGGCAGAAAAGACCCTCACCCCTCAACAGCAGCGCATGACCACCTGTAATCAGCAGGCCACCGCGCAAACCCTGAAAGGCGACGCCCGCAAGACCTATATGAGCGATTGCCTCAAAAACGGTGCCTCTAAGCCCGGTGAGAAAAGCCTGACGCCGCAGCAGCAAAAAATGCGCGAATGCAGCGCCCAGGCCACGCAGCAGATGCTAAAAGGTGAAGATCGCAGCAAATTTATGAGCGCGTGCCTCAAGAAACAGGTGTAGTCCTAACGGGTGAGTCGGGGCGCTGACTCACCCGAAATTTCATACTTTCCCCGCAGGACCCCTCTCTATAATTTGGGAAAATGTTTCAGAATATTCCCAAAAATGATGAATGATGAAATTTATTACAACAAAGAGCGCATTCGGGAAGAGTTGAATCAGGATCTTTCTCAGGATGACTCACACCGTTCCGGCATTCTGTTTGCCCGGCGGGCCCGTCTGGCGCGCGCGGTGGGGCTGGCGGCGATGTTTTTCCCGATTGCCGGCGTGCTGGTCACCCATTTTCACGCCGGCGGCTGGTGGTTACTGCTGGTCGGCTGGGCATTCATCTGGCCTCATCTGGCGTGGCAGCTGGCCTGCCGCTCGGCCGTACCTCACCGCAGTGAAATCCTTAACCTGAAGATCGATGCCGTTATTGCTGGCGTCTGGATCGGCCTGATGGGCGTGACGACGCTGCCCGCGGCGGCGCTGATCGTGATGATCGGCATGAATTTGATGGGATCGGGCGGCTTTCGGCTCTTTA
>CAMKZP010000080.1 GCA_946477805.1 uncultured Enterobacter sp. | reverse complement strand
GTCCAGATCCGCCATGTGCGTGCAGACCATGTTCAGGAAGTGACGGTCGTGCGAGATGATGATCATGGTGCTGTCGCGGTCGTTCAGCGTCTGCTCCAGCCAGCGGATGGTGTCGATATCCAGGTTGTTCGTGGGTTCGTCGAGCAGCAGGATGTCCGGGTTAGAGAACAGCGCCTGTGCCAGCAGCACGCGCAGCTTCCAGCCCGGCGCCACTTCGCTCATCGGGCCGTAGTGTTGCTCAACCGGAATGCCAACGCCCAGCAGCAGCTCGCCCGCACGCGATTCGGCAGAATAGCCGTCCATTTCGCCGTACAGCACTTCGAGATCGGCCACCTTGTAGCCATCTTCTTCGCTCATTTCGGCGAGCCCATAGATACGGTCACGCTCTTGCTTCACTTCCCACAGCTCACCGTGCCCCATGATCACCGTATCAAGCACCGTGAACTCTTCGAAGGCGAACTGATCCTGACGCAGCTTACCGATACGCTCATTGGGATCGAGCGAAACGTTGCCCAGCGTCGGCTCTAAATCGCCGCCGAGGATCTTCATAAAGGTGGATTTGCCGCTACCGTTGGCACCAATCAGGCCGTAACGGTTGCCGCCGCCAAATTTGACGGAAATGTTTTCGAACAGCGGCTTACTGCCAAACTGCATAGTGACGTTGCTGGTAACTAACACGGGGAGATTCCTGCGAAAAGTGTGATAAACACGGCATTATGCCACAATTCCGAATTGAGATCCCGTGTTGCGGCCATCTACTAAACTTTAACAAAATCGAAAAAAATGTGATTTCGTACACATCTGAATTCCCTGTTAGCGGGAATGCACATATAATGCGCTCCCATCACAGATTCAGACTTATTCAACTAATCGCCAGAGTGGCTCAGATACCTCGCATAACATGAACATGAAATTAACAACGCTTTTTGCGGCGGCGTTAGCCGTAGTAGGTTTTTGTAAGACCGCTTCTGCGGTGACGTATCCCCTGCCGACAGACGGTAGCCGTCTGGTTGGGCAAAATCAGGTGGTGATTGTGCCGGAAGGCAACGCTCAGCCGCTGGAATATTTTGCCGCTGAATATCAGCTCGGTCTGTCTAACATGCTGGAAGCAAACCCGGGCGTAGACCCGTATCTGCCAAAAGCGGGTACCGTGCTGAACATCCCTCAGCAGCTGATCCTGCCGGATACCGTTCATGAAGGTATCGTGATTAACAGCGCTGAAATGCGTCTTTATTACTATCCGAAAGGCACTAACACCGTTATCGTGCTGCCAATCGGCATCGGCCAGCTGGGTAAAGATACCCCGCTGAACTGGACCACCAAAGTTGAAAGCCGGCCCAACCTGGACGCCTACCGCCAAAATGCACGCTGAATACATCGCTGCGGGCGAACCGCTGCCGGCCGTTGTGCCTGCAGGCCCGGATAACCCAATGGGCCTGTACGCGCTGTACATTGGCCGTCTGTATGCCATTCACGGTACCAACGCCAACTTCGGTATCGGCCTGCGCGTGAGCCACGGCTGCGTGCGCCTGCGCAATGACGACATCAAGTTCCTGTTCGAGAACGTGCCGGTGGGTACGCGCGTGCAGTTCATCAACGAACCGGTGAAAGCCACCTCTGAACCAGACGGCAGCCGTTACATTGAAGTGCACAACCCGCTGTCCACCAGTGAAGACCAGATCAACAACAACGAAATCGTGCCGATCAACCTGAACAGCGCGGTACAGGCCGTGACGTCCCAAGCTGACGTGGAAACGACCGTGGTTGACCAGGCGATCCAGAACCGCTCCGGTATGCCGGTGCGCCTGAACTGATCGCGAAACATTAAAAAGCGGGCCTCGAGGCCCGCTTTTTTTTATCCGTTATTCACGATCACGATGCCGCCGTGATCGTAGCGATAGTGGCAGTGGGCGTACTCCAGCGGCGTCCCGTCTTCGAGATAGATAACCTGCTCCACCTCCAGCACCGGGTCCGTCGGTTCACAGACCAGATGCTGCATGTCCAGCGCGTTCGGCTTCAACGCGCGTACCACCCGATACGAGCCCATAATCTTCAGCCCCAGCGTCTCCTGCACGTACTGGAACACCGAGCTTTCAAGGTGGGTTTTGTTCAGGCCGGGCACCAGGTTGAGCGGCATTACCGTTGAGTCCAGCGACATCGGCTCGCCGTTCAGCAGGCGCAGACGAATAAAATCATAGACGGGCGCGTCGGCGTTGAGCATCAGCGACGCCTGCTCTTTCTCGTTGGGGAAGCGCAGCTCGAAATGCACCACCTGGCTGGTTACCGTTCCAAGATGTTCCCAGGTTTTGGTGGCGCCAAAGTAGTCGCTGCCAGAGAGATCCCACTGCGAGAGCTGGAGAAAGTTTTTGCGAATGAACGTTCCCTGCCCCTGTCGGGTGTAGACCAGCCCTTCGACGATCAGCTGGCGCATGGCCTGCTGGATGGTCATCCGGCTGGTGCTGAACTCTGCCGCCAGCGCGAACTGGTCCGGCAGCGCTTCATTGGCGGCATACTGCTGGCTGATAATGCGTTTTTTAATTTCCCGCGCTATGGTGATGTACTTCGCCGCCATCGTCCTTCCCTTCTAATTAGTTTTCTATCCCACTGTTTTTCAACGCCACTCTCTCGGCAATCTTGAGGAAAGGCAGGTAGAAGAATACACCAAATACGATGATTGCCAACTGCACCACCACCGCGCGCCAGTCCCCCGCCGTGGCCAGCCAGGCGCTCAGGATCGGCGGCGTTGTCCACGGGATCATCACCACGCAGCGCGACATCAGCCCGAGCGTGGTGCAGAGCCAGGCAAAGTAGATACCGATGGCGGGCAGCAGCACAAACGGGATCATCAGCGGCAGGTTAAAGACAATCGGCAGGCCGAAAATCACCGGCTCGTTGATGTTAAACAGGCCGGGCGCCAGCGACAGGCGCGCCACCTGCTTCGCCGGTTTCTGTCTTGAGAAGATGAAGATCGCGATCAGCAAAGAGAGCGTGCTGCCCGTCCCGCCCACCATGCCAAACGTCGGCACGAAAATGCTATTGATAATGTGCGGGATCGGCAGGCCGTTGGCGAAGGCCAGCATGTTTTCGTTGGTGTTGATCAGCAGGAACGGCTCCAGCACCACGCTGTTGACGACGGACTGATGAATGCCGAGCGTAAACAGGAAGTTACCGAAGCTGTAGATAAAAATCGTGCCCGGCAGGCTGGTGTTAATCAGCCGCAGCGGCTGCTGGATAAAGGTGGTGATAAGGTGGATCAGATCCGTTTGCAGCACGTTTGCCAGCAGCGCCGCCAGCACCGCAAACAGGGAGAGCGTCAGGATTGTTGGGATCAGCGCGGTAAAGGACTGGCTCACCGCCGGGGGCACGTTCTCACCCAGCAAAATGTGCAGCGCCCTCAGCCGCGAAATGGCGATAAACACTTCCGTTGAAAGCAGGCCGATTAGCACCCCGGCAAAAATGCCGGTCGAGCCGATATTGGTAAACGTCAGCACCTGCGTGACGTTCACCGCGGCCTCGCTCCCGACGGGCGTGAGCTGCAGGCGCATCGGCATCATGATAATAAAGCTGCTGACGGCGATAACCACTGCCGAGACCGGATTGGCGAAATCTTTGTTGCGCGCCAGCGACCAGGCAATCATCGGCGCCAGCAGCAGCGCGGCGATGTTCAGCGTGCCGTTGATAATCGCCTCGCCCCATACCTTAAACTGCGCGAGCGTATCGCCCGTAAAAACCCAGGGAAACACGACGTTGTTCACCAGCACCGCCAGACCGGCGAGGATGAAAATCGGCATCACCGTGGCGAAGGCGTCGCGCAGGGAGCGCAGGTGCACCTGGTTTGCCAGGCGCGCCGAAAGCTCAACAAATTTATCGACAAAGGACTGCATGTGCGGTGTTATTTTTGCTTCAGACATAGCGGAGAGTTCCCATCAATCAGTCACAAAAACGGCCCGGCAGCGTACGGCTTACATCTCGCGTCCGTTGGTATGAATAACCTGTTTTAACCACGCGTAGCTTTTCTTCGGCACGCGCTTCAGATCTTTCAGGTCGTGGTTCTCGCGGTTGACGTAAACCACGCCGTAGCGCTTACGCATGTCGCCCTGCGAGCTGAGAATGTCGATTAAGCCCCAGCCGAGATAGCCAATAACCTCCGCGCCGTCCTCGAACATCGCGTCCTTCATGGCGTTAATATGCGCCCGGTGGTAATCGATGCGGTAGGTGTCGTCGACGGGGTTCACGCCATCCCAGGACTCAATCACCCCAATACCGTTTTCAATCGGGAATACCGGCATCCGCCAGTCGTTGGCGTAGCGGGTGATGATGGTGCGAAAGCCCAGCGGGTCGATCTGCCAGTTCCATTCGGTGGCTTTCAGATACGGGTTATTTTTCTCGCCGTGCAGCAGGTAATAGTTAACCGGCGTGCCTTCCGGAACGGCATCGCTGTCCAGCGTTTTGCTGGCGTAATAGCTGAAGGCCAAATAGTCGTTTTTGGTGCGCGCGAGCAGGGCAAGATCGTCGGCGCGGTAGATGTCGCCAAAACCTTCCTGCTCAACCACCGCCATCACCGCCGGGCTGTAGCCCTGCCCTGCGAAGACGCGCAGCAGGTTCTGGTTGAGGAATTCGTCATACTGCTGGGCGCAGAAGATATCGCGCGGTTTGCAGGTGGCCGGGTAGATCAGCTGGTGCGCCAGCATGCCGCCCATCAGCTGCCCCGGTTTGGCCTGGTGCAGGTACTCGGTGAGCGCCATGTGCGCGACCATGGTGTGATGCTGCAGCTCATACAGCTCGCGCAGGGTCTTCTCGCCTTTCATGTAGCCGGAAATGCGGAAGGCTTCCGGCATGTGGAAGATGTTTTGCTCGTTGAAGGTCAGCCAGTACTTCACGCGGTCGCCAAAGCAGTCGATCATCTTTTTGCCGTAGCGGATAAACGCGTCCATCACCCGGCGATCGTTAAAGCCGTTATATTCCTGCGCCAGCGCCAGCGGCATATCGAAATGGTAAAGGCAGATCATCGGCTCGATGCCGCGAGCAATGAGATCGTCGATAAAGCGGTCATAAAACGCGATGCCCTCCTCGTTGAAGTCGCCGTCGCCCTGCGGGCACACGCGGCTCCAGGAGATCTGAAAGCGGTAGCAGTTCATCCCCAGATCCTGCATCAGGTCAAAATCTTCCCGATAGCGGTGGTAGGAGTCGGTCGCCACTTTCCAGTCGGAGATGTTTTCCCCGGCTTCGCGAATGTCGTACACCGACATCCCTTTGCCGCCCTCATTCCAGGCGCCCTCCGTCTGCATGCTGGACACCGAGTTGCCCCACAAAAAGTTGGCCGGTAGTGATTGATTCATGTTCGCTCCCTATATGACTAGTCATTTAAATTTCATGACTAGTCATATAGGCGAAGATGAAATTTCGATCAAAGAGGAGGATCGTTTTTTGTGAGGTGTGTGGGGAAAAATGCCCCGGCGTATGTATTGCGCATAATAGATTCATTCATCTTAAGAGATCTTCCGGCACGCTTATGTTGCCAAAGAAGGAGTTCTCTGTGCATAAGGCCCTTTTTGTAAACGTAAAATCATCACTGTGATTAAGTCCGATAAAGCCGCACGAACCGTTTAGGATGTCTGCCGCCAGGCCGGTATATTAATCAGTGCGTGGAAATAAAACGGTTTAAATATAACAGCTGCACAGACTTTTTTATAAAAATTTAAATCCCCTCATTTATTATCACGTCAAGCTTGAGGCAGTCCAAAACGGGACCGAAAAGTCCTCAGGCTTAATAAAAAAACAATTAGAATGAAGATACGTCGATCTTATAGCTAAGTGTTTTCAAAAGGCATCATAAAATTATCTCTATACGCTCTGGGTAA
Organism: uncultured Enterobacter sp.; assembly: GCA_946477805.1. Taxonomy (GTDB): domain Bacteria; phylum Pseudomonadota; class Gammaproteobacteria; order Enterobacterales; family Enterobacteriaceae; genus Enterobacter. The sequence goes on along the minus strand of CAMKZP010000080.1, from coordinate 4,506 downwards.
ATTTTTTTGATGCTATGCCGTGTCCTGAACGTAATGAATAACAGTATAACGCATTGATACATCACACTTTACTAACTTACAGCAACTTTTCACAATGAAAACCTTTCTACGCTTTGCTTTTTTATTCTTTTCTATAACCCAGTTAACAGGATGTGTTTTTTCTCCCGGTCAGAACTTAAGTCTTTCTGGGAAGAATATAATCAATAAAAACGACGAAGATTTTCACATTGACAATCAAGTGGATATCTTTTGGGTCACCCCTTCGCTAATTGAGACAATGCGCCCAGTGGTTTCCCGCGCGCAGGCCAATCCTGAACTGGATGAGCAGGTTAAGCACTGGGAATATCGAATTGGAACAGGGGATATTTTAAACGTAACCGTCTGGGATCATCCTGAGCTTACTACTCCTGCAGGGCAGTACCGAAGCGCAAGTGACACCGGTAACTGGGTAAATGCGGATGGCACGCTTTTTTATCCTTACATTGGAAAAATGAAGGTGGCAGGCAAAACCGTATCTCAAGTGCGTGACGATATTACCGCCCGGCTTAATAGCGTGATTGAAAGCCCACAGGTGGATGTCAGCGTGGCCTCTTTCCGTTCGCAAAAAGCGTATGTGACAGGCGAAGTACTCAAATCCGGCCAGCAGGCGATAACCAATTTACCGTTGACAGTTATGGATGCCATTAACGCAGCCGGAGGCCTTTCCACCGATGCAGACTGGCGCAATGTGGTGCTCACGCACAATGGCCGGGATTCTCGCCTGTCACTCTATGCGCTAATGCAAAATGGCGATCTTAAGCAAAATAAATTGCTCTACCCCGGGGATATTTTATTCGTACCGCGCAATGACGCACTGAAGGTATTCGTCATGGGAGAAGTGATTAAACAAAGCACGTTCAAGATGGATCGCAGTGGAATGACCCTCGCCGAGGCACTTGGCAACGCTGGTGGCCTTAATCAAAATATGGCCGACGCAACGGGGATCTTTGTTATCCGTTCTATTCCAAAGGCTGGCAAGCAAGGAAAAATAGCCAATATTTATCAACTTAACGCGAAAGATGCCTCCGCGATGGTACTGGGGGCGGAATTCCAACTCAAACCGTACGACATCGTCTACGTCACAACGGCACCACTGTCGCGCTGGAACCGGGTAATAACGCAGCTGGTTCCGACCATTAGTGGCGTACATGATCTCACTGAAACGACGCGTTATATCAGATCGTGGCCGCAATAATGTTTAATTCAATTCTCGTGGTTTGTACTGGCAATATTTGCCGCTCTCCTGTTGGAGAGCAATTTCTTCGTCAACTGATACCCGATATTCGGATTGACTCAGCTGGCATACGAGGGTTAACCGGCTCCCCGGCAGACAGCCGAGCGCAGGAAGTTGCCGCGCAGCTTGGTATTTCGCTGGAGACTCACGTGGCCCGGAGAGTCACTCCGCAAATGATACATGACTACGACCTCATCCTGACGATGGTTCCGGACCAGCTTAACAAAATTTCTGCGATGGTGCCCGAAGCAAGGGGGAAAACATTCCTCTACGGACAGTGGCTGGGCATACGAGACATTCCGGACCCCTATTGTAAGAGTTATGCGGTATTTGAATACGTTTTTTCCATTCTTGGCCGTGCAAGCCAGGAATGGGCTCAGAGGCTGAACTAATAGAGGGCAGTATTTTTAATGTCATTAAATATCACAAATAATAGTGAAGTAATTAATAAACAAGAGTTAGACCTGATATATCTGCTGGGTGTATTGTTCGACCGTCGTCATTTTATCATCGGAATAACATTATTTTTTGGGGCTTGCGCATCGTTCTATGCTTTCATCGCTACGCCTGTTTATACCGCGGACGCCCTGATACAGATTGAGAATAAGCAGAGCAATGGCCTGCTTAAGAGTTTGAGTCAGATCAGTACAGGGCTTTCTCCGGAAGCGGAACCAGAAATGATACTGATGAAATCACGCATGGTTCTTGGCAAGACGGTAGAAGATTTAAGGCTGAATTATAAAGTTAAGCCGCGATGGTTTCCCATACTGGGTAAAATATTCGCAAAAATAATGGGAGAGAAGCCGCGAACATTAATCGTTGCTGAATTGCAAATTCCAAAGGTGAACGGCAAGCCCGCAGCGCTAACGCTTACGAACCTTGGCAATAACCATTTCCGTATTGATGGAGAGAAAATTCAGGCAGAGGGAGAAGTCGGTAAAACTCTCAAAAAAGACAACGTTACTATCTTAGTCACCTCTTTGTTATCGCCAAAAGGTTCGCAATTTTCGCTAAGCGAAATATCAAAAGCGGAAGCCATCAACGCACTGAGCGGTCAATTTACCGTTACAGAAGTTGCGAAGCAGAGTGGCGTACTGAGACTATCATTAACAGGAACTGAAGCGGAGCTCATCGCTAAAACATTGAACAGCATTGTGGACAATTATTTGCAGCAAAATATAGCGCGCCAGTCAGCTCAGGATGCGCAAAGCCTGAAGTTTTTGAACCGTTATATGCCGCAAATAAGAGATGAACTGGATCAGGCTGAAGAGAAGCTGAATAGTTATCGCCAGCAGCGGGATTCTGTTGATCTTAGCCTGGAGGCGAAAACTGTTCTGGAACAGATTGTAAATGTTGATAACCAGCTCAACGAAATAACTTTCCGGGAAGCTGAGATTTCACAGCATTTTAAACGCGATCACCCTACTTACAGAGCCTTGCTGGATAAACGTCAAATACTTGAAGAAACCAAAAAATCATTAACAAAAAAAGTGGCAGGGATGCCAACCACCCAGCAGGAAATCTTTCGGCTCAGTCGGAATGTTGATACCGGCCGTGCCATCTATTTGCAATTGCTGACGCGCCAGCAGGAGCTGAATCTCTCCCGCTCAGGAGCGATCGGAAATGCACGAAGTATTGATAAAGCCCAGACGGAGCCTGAACCGATTAAACCCAAAAAATTATTAATTGTTGTAGTGGGTATTCTCTCAGGGCTCTTTTTTTCTTCCGCTATCGTATTAATAAACCAGGCACTGCACAGAGGAATAGAAACGCCGGAGCAACTCGAAGCCTTAGGGATCACGGTACTCGCTATGGTTCCACGCTCCGTTTGGTTGTGGAAAGAAACGCGTTTGTGCAGTAAAAATTTCCTGACAAAACACTCCCGACACAAAATCCGGGATGTACCTTTTCTGCCGGTGGTTCATCCACACGATCTGTTTGTTGAGGCAATCCGCGGACTACGTACAAGCCTGCATTTTACGATGATGGATGCCAGTAATCATGTCGTTATGATATCGGGATCCACCCCAAATTGTGGAAAAACGCTTATAAGCACATCCCTGGCGGCAATTATTGCTCAGGCGGGTCAGAAGGTGTTATTTATTGATGCAGATATGCGCAAAGGCTATGTTCATGAAATTTTTTCACTCACCAATCAATGTGGTTTGGTCGATATACTTACCGGAACTGCAGATCATCACGAAGCAATACAGCGGTATGCTGCAGGAGAAATCGACGTCATAACTGCCGGAATTGCACCGCTTAATCCCGCCGAGTTGCTCATGAGTCAATCTTTCCAGGCCCTACTTTCATGGGCTGACGAACGCTATGACATGGTGATAGTGGATACCCCGCCAATACTCGCAGTAACGGATGCATCATTGATTGGCCAGATGGCATCAACAACTTTGTTGGTTGCTCGTCATCGCGCCACCGGCGTGAAAGAGATGCAAATATGTGTTAAACGGCTGCTACAGAATGGGGTGTCGGTAAAAGGTGTAGTATTGAATGACGTGGTGAAGTCAGCAGCCCTTTATTATGGTTCAGGATACAGCGATTATGGATACACCGATGCTTCGGGGAAGAAACGGTAGCGGGAAATAGTTGCTTTTAGTACGTCATCGCAGTTGTACCGCCTGATGGGACTGAGTTCAGGTAGGGTTGCTCACCAGGAGAAACCGTTCACTACACGATACTGGGGGGCTGGAGATATAATCTCAGCTCCCCACAGTTGCCTGAGTAGAAAAGGGCAAATGAAAAGCATCCTGGATAATGTTAACCGATAATGAATCAAGCAACTTTATTGAGTAGGGTGTAATTGTTTTTGTAAAAAATAAACTCAGCCAAACTTTTTGCATTGTACTGTGTAAAAGCTTTTTCCATATGGGCATAAAGCGTTTTCACCGAGATCCCTAACCGCAATGAAATTTCCGAAGTTTGCATCCCGCATTCATATAATCTGATAATATCTTCCTGGCGAGGCGTCAAAAAATCAGCATTCATGTAGAAGAGTATTTGTTTCCTCCAGCGTTCAGGAGTTGATGAAGAATGCACAATTAAACCAATATTTTTCATCTCATCGAGCGATGATGCTATAGACAGATAGCCCAGACTTTTGAATTGTCGTGAGCGAATGCCATCTCTCGTCAAGGTGACAATTTTATCCTTTTCTTTCACGCTTGGGGAGTTCAGGTAATCGTAAATATCTTTAAGCCCTCCCCCACGATCTACAT
>CAMKZP010000079.1 GCA_946477805.1 uncultured Enterobacter sp. | reverse complement strand
AAAGCGAGGAGATATCTCCTCGCTTTTGCTATCTGACGGAGGAGAAAAAAATGGGACAACTCGTTGACGGCGTCTGGCAGGATGTCTGGTATGACACCAAATCCACCGGAGGACGCTTCAAGCGCTCCGTTTCGGCCTTCCGTAACTGGCTGACCGCCGACGGTGCAGCCGGCCCAAGCGGAGAAAGCGGCTTTGCGGCCGAGAAAGACCGCTATCACCTCTATGTTTCGCTGGCCTGCCCGTGGGCGCACCGCACGCTCATCGTGCGTAAACTCAAAGGCCTGGAGTCTCTCATTCCCGTTTCCGTGGTAAACCCGCTGATGCTGGAAAACGGCTGGACGTTTGACGACGATTTCCCCGCCGCCACCGGGGATGAGCTTTACCACCACGATTTCCTCTATCAGCTTTATCTGCGCGCCGATCCGCACTACACCGGACGCGTCACCGTGCCCGTGCTGTGGGACAAGAAAAACCAGACCATCGTCAGCAATGAATCGGCGGAAATTATCCGCATGTTTAACACCGCGTTTGACGCCCACGGCGCTCGCGCCGGGGATTACTATCCGGCCGAGCTGCGGGATAAAATTGACGAGCTGAACGGCTGGATCTATGACAACGTCAATAACGGCGTCTATAAGGCCGGTTTCGCCACCAGCCAGGAAGCCTACGACGAAGCGGTCGGCAAGGTCTTTGAATCCCTGGAGCGTCTGGAGCAGATCCTCGGCCAGCACCGCTACCTGACGGGCGACCGGCTGACGGAAGCAGATGTCCGACTCTGGACCACTCTGGTGCGCTTTGATCCGGTCTACGTCACCCACTTTAAGTGCGACAAGCACCGCATCAGCGACTACCTGAACCTGTACGGCTTCCTGCGTGACATCTACCAGATGCCGGGCATTGCCGAAACGGTTGATTTTGACCATATCCGCACCCACTACTACCGCAGCCATAAGACCATAAACCCGACGGGCATTATCTCCATTGGCCCGTGGCAGGATCTGGATGAACCTCACGGGCGTGACGTTCGGTTCGGATAAATACTCAGGGCATCAAAAGATGCCCTTTTTTAATTCATGATATCCATCTATCCTTACCTCGATCGCTTAAAAAACAAGTGATTGACTGATTAATGAGGCAAGGAAAAATGGACTGGTATTTAAAAGTACTGCGCAACTACGTAGGATTTGGTGGCCGCGCCCGCCGAAAAGAATATTGGATGTTCATCCTGGTGAACTTTGTTCTCATCATGGTGCTCGGTATTATCGATAAAATTCTTGGCTGGGAACGTGCTGGCGGTGAGGGCATTCTCACGTCAATTTATGGCGTGTTCATTCTGCTGCCGTCCTGGGCCGTGCAGTTCCGCCGCCTGCATGACACCGATCGTTCAGCCTGGTGGCTACTGCTGCTGCTGATCCCCGTTATCGGCTGGATCGTCATTTTGATCTTCAACTGTCAGAACGGTACGCCGGGCGAAAACCGCTTTGGCCCAGATCCGAAAGCTGGCGCGTAAAGTATAGCCCGGTGGCGCTTACGCTTACCGGGCCTACGACCTATTTATTGTGGTGAGCGAAAAGCTTCGGAATTTCGCGCAGGCACCACGATTTCGCCTCGCCCATGCTGTCGCGTCGCCACGCCATAATGATATCCACTTCGCTGGTGTATTCCGGGCTGACAACGCGCAGCCGCCCTTGTGCAATATCCTCTTCGACAAACGGATACGGCATGGTCGCTACGCCTAAACCTGCCAGCAGCGCCTGGCGCTTATCTTCCAGAGACGTCACCGTCAGGCGCGGCTGTTTGTCCAGCAGCTGCACCGTTAACACCGGACGCTCACGCGCGGTATCGGCCACGGCCACGCCGCGATACTTCACGCGCGTCACTTCAGAAAGCGGCTCCGGCTCCTGATGAATGGGGTGATCCGGCGCGGCGACGTAGACGTTCATCACGCTATAAAGCTTGCGGGAGTTAATTTCAGACGATGAGCGAAAGTGCATGTCGGGGGCAATAACAATATCCGCCCGGCCCGTTTCCAGACGCTCCCACGCCCCTGCCAGCACTTCGGTAATGATCGACAGCTGGGTATTGGCCTTCGCGGCCAGCCTGTCCACCAGCGGGAACAGCGCTTCGGTGGGCACCAGCGCTTCGGTGACCAGCGTCAGGTGCGTTTCCCAGCCGCGCGCCAGCGCTTCGGCATCCGTCGTCAGCTTATCCGCCGCTTCCAGCAGCACGCGTCCACGCTCCAGCAGCATACGGCCAACGTTAGTGAATTTTGTTCGATGACCGGAGCGGTCAAAGAGCACCACGTCCAGCTCTTCCTCCAGCTTCTGCATGGTATAGCTCAGCGCAGACGGTACGCGCCCCAGTTCATCTGCCGCCGCGGCAAAGCTGCCGCGCCGATCAATTGCGTCCATGACGCGAAGCGCCTCAAGCGTCAATGCTCTCTCTTTTGCCATCTCGTTCTCATTCAGGAAATTTGAACATACCGGGCAGAATATCTGGCTAACAATGCAGCGTCCATACCTTTACCATTGTTTTAGTGTAAAGAGAGGTCAAGTTTATGATTACGACAAGAACAGCTAAACAGTGCGGACAAGCCGATTTCGGTTGGCTGCAGGCCCGCTACACCTTTTCCTTTGGACACTACTTTGACCCTAAACTCCTCGGTTACGCTTCATTGCGCGTGTTAAACCAGGAAGTGCTCGCCCCGGGCGCCTCCTTCCAGCCGCGTACGTACCCGAAAGTCGATATCCTGAACCTGATCCTGGAAGGCGAGGCAGAATACCGCGATAGCGAGGGCAATCATGTCCAGGCAAAGGCTGGCGAAGCGTTGTTAATTTCCACCCAGCCGGGCATCAGCTACAGCGAGCATAACCTCAGCAAAGACAAGACGCTGACCCGCATGCAGCTGTGGCTGGACGCCTGCCCCGAGCGGGAAAACCCGCTGGTGCAGAAGGCCGATTTAACGGGCGATAAGCAGCAGCTGATTGCCTCGCCGGACGGCAGCAAAGGCAGCCTGCAGCTGCGCCAGCAGGTGTGGGTGCACCATATCGACCTGAAAAAAGGCGAACAGGCGAGCTTCCAGCTTCACGGCCCGCGCGCCTATCTACAGTCGATTCACGGCACGGTGCACGCGGTGACGCATGCGGAAGAGAAAGAAGCGCTCACCTGCGGCGACGGGGCGTTTATTCGTGACGAAGCGAATATTACCCTGGTGGCGGATACGCCGCTGCGCGCGCTGCTGATTGATTTGCCGGTTTAAAAATCTCCCCTCTCCCGGAGGAAAGGGGATTTATCACCGTAAGAGTGACGGCGCGCCAGGAGGCTGAAAACAGAGCCTGCGCTAGATAGCCTGGGTAAACGTCCTTGAAATCACGTCCTGCTGCTGCTCCCGCGTCAGGGCGTTAAACCGCACCGCGTAGCCTGAAACGCGAATGGTCAGGTTCGGGTAGTTCTCAGGGTGCGCAATTGCATCCAGCAGCATCTCCCGGTTCATGACGTTGATGTTCAGGTGCTGCCCGCCCTCAATGGCCGCCTCGTGATGGAAGTACCCGTCCAGCAGCCCCACCAGGTTGGTTTTGCGCACCTGCTGATCCTTGCCCAGCGCCTGCGGGACGATGGAGAAGGTGTAGGAGATCCCATCTTTGGCGTAGGTGAACGGCAGCTTCGCAACCGAGGTTAACGAGGCCACCGCCCCTTTTCTGTCGCGTCCGTGCATCGGGTTGGCCCCCGGCGCAAACGGCGTGCCGCCGCGGCGTCCGTCCGGCGTGTTCCCGGTCTTCTGGCCGTACACCACGTTCGAGGTGATGGTCAGGATCGACTGGGTCGGCACCGCGTTGCGGTAGGTCGGCAGCGCCTGAATTTTCTTCATAAAACGCTCAACCAGGTCACAGGCGATGCTGTCCACGCGGTCGTCGTTGTTGCCGTACTGCGGGTAGTCCCCTTCGATAACAAAATCGACCGCCAGACCGGTATGGTCGCGCACCGGCTTCACCGTGGCGTATTTTATTGCCGACAGGGAATCCGCCGCCACCGACAGCCCGGCGATGCCGCAGGCCATGGTGCGGTAGACGTCGCGATCGTGGAGCGCCATCAGCGAGGCTTCATAGCTGTACTTATCGTGCATGTAGTGAATGAGGTTCAGCGCGCTGACGTACTGCACCGCCAGCCAGTCCATAAAGTGGTCGAGGCTCGCCATCACGGCGTCGTAATCCAGCACGTCATCCAGCAGCGGCTCGGTTTTTGGCCCGACCTGAATTTTCAGCTTCTCGTCCACCCCGCCGTTGATGGCGTACAGCAGCGTTTTAGCGAGGTTCGCGCGCGCGCCGAAGAACTGCATCTGCTTGCCGACGATCATCGGGCTGACGCAGCAGGCAATGGCGTAGTCATCGCTGTTAAAATCGGCGCGCATCAGGTCGTCGTTCTCATACTGCAGGGACGAGGTATCGATCGACATCTGCGCGGCGTATTTCTTAAACGCAACGGGCAGCCGTTCTGACCAGAGGATCGTCAGGTTCGGCTCCGGCGCGGGCCCCATGGTGTGCAGAGTATGCAGATAACGGAAGCTGTTTTTGGTGACCAGCGTGCGGCCGTCTAGTCCCATCCCGCCGATCACCTCCGTGGCCCAGATCGGATCGCCGGAGAACAGGGTGTCGAACTCCGGCGTGCGCAGGAAGCGCACCATGCGGATCTTCATAATGAAGTGGTCGATCAGCTCCTGGGCCTGCACCTCGTTCAGCCGCCCCGCCTGCAGGTCGCGCTCAATGTAGATATCGAGGAACGACGCCGTGCGCCCCAGCGACATCGCCCCGCCGTTCTGGGATTTCACCGCGGCAAGATAGGCAAAATAGACCCACTGCACCGCTTCCCGGGCGTTCAGCGCCGGGCGTGAAATATCAAAGCCATAGTTCGCCGCCATCTGCTGGATCTGCAGCAGCGCGCGCCTGTGCTCCGCCAGCTCTTCGCGCAGGCGGATCGTCGCCTCCAGATCTTCCCCGCGCTCCAGCCGGCCCTGCAGATCGGCGAACTGCAGCTCGCGCTCGCGCACCAGATAGCTGATGCCGTACAGCGCCACGCGGCGGTAGTCGCCGATGATGCGCCCACGCCCGTAGCCGTCCGGCAGGCCGGTGAGCACGCCGGATTTACGGCAGCGCATCATCTCCGGGGAGTAGACGTCAAACACACCCTGGTTGTGGGTTTTGCGCAGGTCGGTAAACAGGTATTCAAACTGCGGATCCATCTCGCGGCCGTAGGCTTCGAAAGAGCTGCGGATCATGTTGATCCCGCCGTAAGGATGCAGGGCGCGCTTGAGCGGCCTGTCGGTTTGCAGGCCGACGATCGTCTCCAGATCCTGGTCGATATAGCCCGGCCCGTGGGCGGTGATGGTGGTGGCGACGTTGGTGTCAAAATCCACCGGCGCGTGGGTGGCGTTCTCCTGACGAATGCCGACCATCACCTTCTGCCACAGCGCCGTCGTTGCTGGCGTCGCCTGCGCGAGGAAAGCTTCATCGCCTTCATAAGGGGTGTAGTTATGCTGAATAAAATCGCGCACGTCGACGGTGTTTTTCCATTCTTCACCGCGAAACCCGGCCCATGCGTCGCTGTAGGGCGCGACGCCCGTATCGATCGTTACTTTCATTTCGTTCTCGCTTAATCAGGCGTAAGCCGCTGCCGGAGTGACCTTTCCAAGACGGAGGGCATCCAGCGCGATCATTTTTTCTTCATTGGTCGGGATCACCGCGCAGACCGCGCGGGAGGAATCGGTAGAAATCACGCGCTCGCCCGCGCTGCCGGGCAGCGCATTTTTGGCCTCGTCGAGGGTGATGCCAAACACCTTCAGGTGCTCGGCCACCAGCGCGCGGATCAGTTTCGAGTTTTCACCAATGCCGCCGGTGAATATCACGGCATCCAGACGGTGCAGCGACGCCGCGTGTCCGGCAATATGCCGCGCAATGCGGTGAACAAAGGTGCGGATCGCCAGCTGCGCCCGCGCGTTGGCCTCGTGCCAGGCTTTCTCCAGCGCGCGTAAATCGGAGGAGATGCCGGAGATCCCCAGCAGGCCAGACTCTTTGTTGACCACGCGCTCCAGATCCTCGAACGACTGGCCGGTCTGCTGGGCGATCCACGCCATCGCACCGAAGTCGACGTCGCCGCAGCGCGTGCCCATCACCAGCCCTTCCAGCGGCGTCATTCCCATAGAGGTATCGACGCTTTCGCCGTTGCGCACCGCGCAGATAGACGCCCCGTTGCCGAGATGGGCAATCACCAGGCCGCTATCATCGGGGGAGAGCCCAAGAAGCGCGTGCGCCTGCCCGGCCACGTAGCGGTGAGAGGTGCCGTGGAAGCCGTAGCGACGCACCCCCAGCGCCTCAAAATAGCGGTACGGCAGCCCGTACAGGTAGGCCTGCGGCGCCAGCGTCTGGTGGAAGCTGGTATCAAACACCGCCACCTGCTGCACGCCAGGGAACAGGCGCTCTGCGGCTTCCACGCCGCTTAAGTTGGCGTAATTGTGCAGCGGCGCCAGCGGGGAAACCTCGCGGATCTGCGCAATCACCTCTTCCGTAATCAGGGTCGACTCGCTGAAGAGTTCGCCGCCGTGAGCGATGCGGTGGCCAATCAAGGCCACGCTGCTCATCAGGTTGCGCTTCTCCAGCTCCAGGACGATGGCAGCCAGCGCCCCTTCGTAGTCATGGTGAGCCAGTCCGGCTGGCTCACCCCCGTTCACGGAAATAAAGGCTTTATCAGTGTTGATGCCGTCTGCAATCCCCGTCATCAGGGCCTCGCAGCTGTCGGCATCCAGTACCGAAAACTTCACCGAGGACGACCCGCAGTTAATAACCAGTACTACCGGAAACTCAATCATGCTTTGACTCCGCTCTTCCTGAGCTGTGGTTAGAACAGTTTGTAAACGATATTCAGGATGGTCAGCAGGCCGACAACGGTCACGAAGAGGTTCTCCGGTCTGCCCTTGTATTTCGCCAGCGCCGGTGCCTTGCGGATGGCGTACATCGGCAGCAGGCACAGCAGGGAGGCGATGATTGGCGCACCCATGGCTTCAATAAGGTCCAGGATGTTCGGGTTGGCGTAGGCCACAACCCAGGTGGAGCCCATGATGAAGATCATGCTGATGGTGTTCAGCTTGCCGACGGAGACGCTCTTCTTGTCGCCCTTGTAGCCGAACTTCAGGATCAGCCCGTTCAGCCCTTCCAGCGTGCCGAGATAATGGCCAAAGAAGGATTTGAAGATAGCGACCAGCGCAATGATGGACGCACCGTATTCCAGCACCGTAGCGAACGTCGACTTGCTTCCCGACATCGACGCGAAGTGGTTTGCCAGGTAGGAGAGCACCGGAATGTTCTGCGCTTTGGCGTCCGCCATATTCTGCGGCGAGAGGGTAAACAGGCAGCTAAAGGCGAAGAACATCACCACGGCCACCATCAGCAGGCTCGCGCGGCCGATGATTTTGGAACATTTCTGCTCGGTGAACGCTTTCCCGAACTCCGGCTCGTACTCTTCGCGCTTGGAAACCACAAACGACGAGACGATGGGCGAGAAGTTAAAGGAGAAAACCATGATAGAGATGCCCAGCCACACCGTGACCAGAATGCCGTCGTGGCCGGTGAAGGCGATATCGCTCAGGCTGACCTGGTCAATCACCGCCGAGTTCCAGTACGGGATCAGCGAGAGCGAAATCAGCACCAGGCTGGCGATAAACGGGAACACCAGGAAGCTCATTACCTTCACCATCAGGTCCTTACCAAACCAGATAACGAAGGCCATCAGCAGCAGCAGGAACAGCGCCACAAAGCCGCGGTTCAGCGCCGGGAGCTGGAGCTGGTTTTCCCAGAAGGTCATAAAAGTGTTGGTAATGGTAACGCCGTAAATCCACAGCAGCGGGCAAATCGCAAAGAAATAGAGGAAGGTGATCACCACCCCGCCGGTTTTACCAAAATGCTCTTCCACCGTTTCGGTGATGTTGCCGGAAACATTGCTCCCGGACAGACACAAGCGTGCCAGCGCGCGGTGGCAGTAAAATGCAATCGGAAAGGCGAGAAGCAGCATCAGCAGGATGGGGATCAGGCCGCCAAACCCTGCACGAATTGGGAAGAACAGCACGCCTGCGCCGATGGCGGTACCAAACAGGCCCAGCGTCCAGGTGGTGTCAGACTTACGCCAGGAGGACGTTTTTGTCTGGCCAACGGTAATGCTTTCTGTGTTGCTCATAGGTCATCCTTTATGCGTCAACGAAGCCGGTAATTTGGGAAACACGGGAGAGATCGATATTGCCGCCGGAAATAATGCAGACGGTTTTACGGCCCTGAATATAGCGATCGAGCCTGCCGCTTAATAACGCCGCGCAGGCCAGCGCGCCAGCGCCTTCCGTGACCACTTTATTTCGCTGAATGAGGGCTACCATGCTGTTGCGAATATCGTCCTCGCTGACCAGCACGATATCGTCGACCAGTTCACGAACGATTTCGAAGGTTAAATTACCCGGACGAGAAACGTCGCAGCCGTCCGCTAACGTGCCGGAAACGCGGTGGTGAGTTATTTCTCCGGCCTGATACGACGCCGCCATACCGTGCACGTTTTCAGACTGCACGCCGATAATATTAATAGTGGGATTAATGGATTTTATCGCCGTTGCGATACCGGCAATTAAACCGCCGCCGCCGATGGGGACGATCACGTTATCCACATCATAGAGGTCTTCGAGAATTTCCAGCCCGATGGTGCCTTGTCCGGCAATGACTTTCGGATCGTCGTAAGGTGGAATAAAAATGCGCCCTTCCATCTCGACGATTTCGCTCACTTTGGCGATGGTGTCGTTGAAGTTCTCGCCGTGCAGCACCACCTCTGCCGAGTAGTCGCGCGTGGCGGCAACTTTGGATGTCGGTGCGCCCATCGGCATCACCACTTTGCCGTCAATACCGAGCATGGCGCAGGAGAGCGATACGCCCTGAGCGTGGTTCCCCGCCGAGCAGGCCACCACGCCCTTGCGTTTTTCCGCATCGGTCAGCGAGCTGAGTTTATTAAACGCGCCGCGAATTTTAAACGAACCGGTACGCTGCATATTTTCGAACTTAAGGAATATCTCACCCTTACAGCGTTCGCTGAGATAATTTGAGCGCGGCATACCGGTTTTATATATTTTTCCGGCCAGTCTTTTTCTGGCATCCTGAATATCTTCAATGGTCACCGGGAGATCGTAGGTAATGTGCATAATATCCTCGTTATAATAATTCATTGTTTTCAGGCAAAATCAGGGTATCAGAGCGTTAGAACGCGAAGCTCTGGGTGTTTTCAACATTCGTTTTAAATATTCATCGTCGTCTTTCGATATTCATCGACGAATACTGCCTGGCCAGCTCAACCAATACTGACGCTGATTTTTTAATGCTGTAATTCTTTGACCACACGGCGGCATAACGCGCCACGGGTAATTCATCTTCCACCGGCAGAACAATAAACTGGTCGGAACCGAACGGCGCAATCATGTCGCGGGGAATAACCGTCAGGTAATCGGCGTTGAGGACAAGGTTATAGATGGTGACGACAGAATCGGTCTGGACGATGTTTTCAGTGCTGATGTGGTTGTCTTGCAGGGTGGTCAGGAGGTTTTTGTAGTAGCCCATATCGGTTTGCGGCATCACCCACTGCTCATGCGTGAGCGATGCCAGGGTCGTCGGGCCGGTGCACGTTCGTGATTTGCTGGCGACCAGCACAAACTCGGACTCAAACAGCGGCTCGACGTGCAGATCCTGCAGCAGCATTTCGTCGCTCAGCGTGCCGATGGCGAAATCCAGGCGGCCATCGCGAATGGCGGGCAGGAACGAGGAGAGCTGCGCTTCGTACATCGAGACGCGCGCTTTCGGGAACACTTCCTTGAATTTTTTGATCATCTCAGACAGGAAGGTGAAGCCGATCAGCGACGGGTAGCCAAAGGAAACGTCCATGACGGTGCTAAAACTGAGGCTGTTTATCTCGCTCACCATGTTCTTCATTTCGCGGGTGATCGACTCAGCGTACGACAGCAGCACCTGGCCTGCGGCTGTCAGTTTTACGCCGGTGTTTTTACGCACCATCACTTCCACGCCGAAGTAGGATTCGATGTCGCCGATGATTTTGCTGACCGCCGGTTGCGTCAGCCCCAGCTGTCTGGCAGCAGAACCTATGGAGCCACTTTTAATGACTTCCTGAAATACCACGAGGTGCTGTGTTTTCGGTAGAATAATAGTGTTCATAATATTCTGCGCTTATTTCCCTATGACGGGGTGGATTCTACCTAATAGTGTTTGAAGGGGTATGTGCTGTTACTCACAATTTGCCGTTTCGCATCTTTTATTAAAATAAAATAAGTGCAATAAAATCCTTACAAATCAGTCATATGAGCAAACAAAAACAGGCTATTTCGCTGATATTGA
>CAMKZP010000078.1 GCA_946477805.1 uncultured Enterobacter sp. | reverse complement strand
CAGCGGGCTAAGGTTCAGCGCCAGCAGGACGTCATTCAGCTCGCCGCTTAGCGCCGCGTGGCTTGCCGCCACTTCAAAGCCTTTAATGGTATGGATCAGGCCCATCACCTTGTCGTCAAAGTGCGTAATGCGCGGATGCGGTTTCGCACCGTCGCGGCCCAGAATACAGGTCATCTCAACCGCCCAGTCCGCCGGGATGTTGTCAACGTGGCCGTGATGCGGCACGTTAACGTAGTGCTCCGCCTGCTTGTCGTTGAAGATGGCGTTGATAACTTCACACGCCGCATCCGAATAGTAGGCACCGCCGCGCTGCTCCAGCTCTTTCGGCTTAACGTTCAGGTTCGGATCTTTATACAAATCAAACAGCTGTTTCTCCACCTTCTGCACCACCTGGGCACGCGCGCCGCCCTTGTAATACTCGCCCATTTCGATGGCCAGCATCTCTTTCTGCTTGAAGTAGTACAGCAGATACGAGCACGGCAGCAGGTTCAGGGAGCGGATCAGCCCTTCGCTGAACGGCAGGTCAAAGATATTTTTCACCGATGCGGCGGTCAGGCGGCCGGACGCCACGCCGTCGAGCAGCTCGGCAAAGCGTGATTCGCCGTTCACGATCACGTCTTTGATAAACACCATATGGTTCAGGCCGAACAGATCGATGGAGAGATCGTCGCTGTCAGACAGCGCCAGCACGTCGCGGATAAACATCTTCATGCCGATCGGAATATTACACACGCCGATAAAGCGTTTAAAACCGGTGTGGCGATAGACCGCCTCGGTCACCATTCCGGCCGGGTTGGTGAAGTTGATCACCCAGGCGTTCGGGCAGATCTCTTCCACGTCCTTAATGATGTCGAAAATGACCGGGATGGTACGCAGACCCTTGAACAGGCCGCCCGCGCCGTTGGTCTCCTGGCCCAGATAGCCGTGGCTCAGGGGAATGCGTTCGTCCAGCTCGCGCGCCTTCAGCTGGCCCACGCGCAGCTGAGTGGTCACGAAATCGGCGTCTTTCAGCGCCAGGCGGCGATCCAGGGTTTTGTGCACGGTTAACGGCACGCCGGCTTTTTCAACCATACGTTTGCACAGGTCATAAATAATATTCAGCTTTTCCTGACCTTCCTCAACGTCCACCAGCCATAATTCGCTGACCGGCAGTTCATGATAACGTTTCAGGAAACCTTCCAGTAATTCCGGGGTATAGCTGCTGCCGCCGCCAATGGTCACGACTTTTAATTTCTGTTGCATAATATCTCCCTTAGCGTATCAGGTTAACCGCCTGCAATGTATAGCGTTCTCTTCCCGCTATTTGGGCAAGCAATTACGTCAATATTCGCGGCGGTTATTACCGCCGGGCGTCAATTAATTACCGTTAAATTTTTCCGGTAGCTGTTCGGTGTGAATGAAGTAAACTTCTTAAAGGTTTTAATAAACAGGCTGGGGCTGCTGTAACCTGATTCGTAAGCAATATCCGTTACAGAGTAGTTTGTAATTTCCAGCTGTTTTTTGGCAAAATTAATGCGGATCTCATTAATAATTTGCACGGGTGTTTTACGATAATAGCGCTGGGTAGCGCGGGTGAGATATTCCTGTGATTTACCGGAGATCGCCACCATATTTTCCAGCGCATTGTCGCTGAACTGACATTTATCGTGCATCATCTCGACGGTGCCCCGCAGCCACTGCGGAATATCGTCGCTCACCTGCTGCTCTTCGCGATGATGACGAAGACGGTTCATCACGTAGAAGGTCACGGTTTCAATAAACTCATCGAACTCGCTGTCGCGGAAGTTAAGCGAGGCGATAACCGTTTCGATCCAGGTCATAAACTCGTTTTTGACGCGGTACACCTGTGAGGCCACAAAGCAGAACGGCACCAGCGGCAGATAGTGCTTCTCAAAGAAGCGCCGACTTACGCCCACGTTGAGGATGCGGGTGGCGCCAAATTCGTAGAAGCTCTGGTGGTAGGATCCCATCGGCAGGAAGACAAAATCACCGCGCTCCAGCAGGACGCGCTTGCCGTTGATCTCCTGATAGTAGCGGCCGGTCAGAACAATCGTGAACTCGTAGTAGTCATGCTGGTGCAGACCGCTGGCGCTTTCCGTTTTGTTGTAGATAACCACGTGAAAATTCTTGCCGTTAAACAGCAGCTGCTCAAGTGCGGTTTTAATCTCCATCGTGCTGACCTCCTGCTACCGGGCCTGAATTAATGCATTTTCTCGTGAAGCTCGATGAGCTCGGCCACCAGTTCGCGCGCCAGCATGGAGGTCATCAGGTGATCCTGAGCATGTACCAGCACCAGGCTCACCTTCATCTTCCCTTCGCCCTGGTCGCCTTCGATCAGTTTCGTCTGAACGAGGTGCGCTTCATTCAACGCGATGCGGGACTGATCCATCATGGTTTTGGCGGCGGCGAAATCCCCCTGCTTGGCCTGCTTCAGGGCGGCATAGGCCAGGCTGCGGGCCTGCCCGGAGTTGATGATAAGCCCCATCACCACTTCTTCCAGATCGTTCTCTTCGGTTTCTTCTGCGACGATACTATCCAAATCTAACATTTTTTCTCTCCTTTTTACCGGCGCGGGCTGCCCCGCGCCGGGTTGCATCAGAATTTCAGCGCGTTCGCGATATCTTCTTCGCTTTCCTGCTCATCAATAACCGCCTGAGCCTTGTTGGATATCGCCACGAAAGGCAGGTAAATCAGCGTCGATACGCCAAGGTTAAACAGCGCCACGCACAGTGCTGCAATGCTGCCGTTACTGTTGAAGAAGGCGCCAAGGCCGGTCGGCATGGTCCAGGGTGCCAGGTTCGTGACCGGTGGGATAATCCCCATCGAATAGGCGGCAAGCGTGATGGCGGCCAGAACCGGCTGCACCAGCACAAACGGAATGAACATGACGGGGTTCATGATAATCGGCAGACCAAACAGAATCGGCTCGTTAATCTGGAAAATACCTGACGGCAGCGCCAGTTTCGCGACCTGACGATGATCCGCCCGGCGTGAGCCGATGAAGATGGCGATAATCAGCCCGAGCGTTGCGCCGGACCCACCCAGCAGGATGTAGGAATCCAGCATCGGTTTGGCCCAGAAGTGGAACTCTTTCCCTGCGGCAATCGCGGCTTCAACGGAACCATACTGGTTGTAAAGCGCGATATTTTCGAGCGCCCACGGCGTCATAATACCGTTATCAAGCGCGGTCAGCGCCAGCGAACCGTGTACCCCGAAGAACCACAGGAGCGAGTTGAAGATAACGTAGGCCCAGCCCACCACGCTGCCCATCGACGCCAGCGGTTTGGAAATAGAATCCATGATGATCTGATGGAAGTTGCTGCCATGGTTGGCCAATAGCCAGGAGAGAATGCCAAAGACGGATAAGATCAGGAACCCAGGGATTAAGGCAGAGAACGAGCGTGACACCGAAGCTGGCACGCTGTCCGGCAGGGTAATGACCCAGTTACGGCGGATAACGAAGGTAAACATTTCTGCCACGATCAGGCCGATGACCATCCCGGAGATAATATTCTGACCGCCCAGCCAGTTTGCCCCCACGGCATAGGCTTCACCTACGCTATAAGGCGTGACGGTCATGAAGGCGGCAACGGCTAAAAGCCCGGCCGCCATAGGGTCAACTTTACGCTCCTCCGCCAACGCTGAACCGATGAAAAAAGGCGCCATCAACGACATAATGCCCAACGTACCGTTGTACACGTTGCCGCCGATGGCTTTAAAACCATTCAGGGTCTCAATGGTGGAAGCGTCTAAACGAATACCCATAGAATAGAAAAATGAGCCTTCGCCAAAACTTAAAAAGACGTTATTAATTAACACGAACATGGCGCCAGCCAGGGTCAACGGCATTAATTTAATAAAGCCATTTTTAATCGCATTAATATGAGGCTGTTTTCCTATTTTAACAGCGAAAGGAAGGAGTACCTTTTCAAGAGAGCTAATAACATTACTCATAGAAATTACCCTTAAATGCCGCAATAAAATTATTGCGGCGAAAGTGTGTGAAATAACTCTTTGACGGGAAAAATAAAATTAATTAGCAGCTTTTTTAATGGCTGCAACAGCAGCTTTCAATACACCTAAACCATCGATCTTGCCATACAGCCCCGAGTCGATCACTTCGACCGGTTTATTGGGTAACAGACGTTGAATTTCCGGCAGCATATAGGCGATTTGCGGACCTAACAATACGACATCAGCGGTCTGGCCCTTCTCGCCCGCCAGCGTTTCCGGAAACGCTTCAATAACCACCGGAACTTCGTACTTTTCGGCCTGCGCACGCATTTTAGACACCAGCAGCGAGGTTGACATGCCCGCAGAGCAGAACAGATAGATGTGTTTCTTTTCCATGATAATTTCCCTCTTGTCTGACCACCCGCCGTCGCGCTATCACTCGACTTGCTATCCCGGCTGACGGGTAGGTTGCTTACCGTTGTTTGTCGTTGGAGTGAGTATACGCAATGGTACAAGGAGGGGATAATTCTGGATAGGGTCAAATTGTCTCTCATTGACCTGGCGTGTTGACTACCTTCACATTTCAGGCAAATAATTCGCGCAAAGAAATAAGATTTACGCCGCAATAAAAAAACCGGCGCTTGGCCGGTTTTTTTATTCACTCAGGCAAGGGCGGTTACTGCGCCTTAGGTGCCTGCGGGTCGGTGTCGTACTCAGCGCAGGTCTGGTAACCAGAATTGATCACGTGGCCGGTATCGTCCAGAGCGACGAAGTAGGTTTCAGCCTTACCATCACGTTGACCCAGGATATAGGTCTGGCAGGTGCCTTTCGCGTGAATCATGGTCACTTCCGAAGAAGGTTTGCCCGCAATCGCGGCAACCTGTGAACGGGTCATGCCTTTTTTGACATCTTTCACCACGGGCTGTGTAAACTGATCCTTGGTGCGATCGTAAGCCGTACACCCTGCCAGCATAGTCAGTACCGCCGCTGCGCTTAAAATTCCTGCTACGTTCTTGTTCATAT
The DNA here is from genome assembly GCA_946477805.1 of uncultured Enterobacter sp. GTDB lineage: Bacteria > Pseudomonadota > Gammaproteobacteria > Enterobacterales > Enterobacteriaceae > Enterobacter. Next base: position 5,492 of record CAMKZP010000078.1, on the reverse strand, counting down.
TCCGTCCTCTTGTTTATCAGCGTGTTATCTAAGCATGGGATAAAAAATACTATTGTTCAACTTTGCGCGTTCCGCCAGGCGAATTTCGGAAAATTCTAATAAAACAACGATAAGCCGTTTTACTGGTGCAAATAAGCGCACTCGAAACTGCGATCCTTGTCGTTTTCCCCCCAACGGGTTAGTTTTAAGGGATACATCAACTGTTTGATTCTGCATACGGAGGGCGTCATGGCTCTGCAACACGAGATTATTCAGGCGCTGGGCGCAAAGCCCGCTATAGACGCAAATGAAGAGATCCGCCGAAGCGTTGATTTTTTAAAATCCTACTTAAAAACCCATTCGTTCCTGAAAACGCTGGTGCTGGGCATCAGCGGCGGTCAGGATTCCACCCTGGCTGGCAAACTTAGCCAGATGGCGATAACGGAACTTCGTGAAGAGACCGGTGACGCTGCGCTGCAGTTTATCGCGGTGCGTCTTCCGTACGGCGTGCAGGCGGATGAGCAGGATTGTCAGGACGCGATTGCCTTTATCCAGCCGGACCGCGTACTTACCGTTAACATCAAAGGCGCGGTGCTTGCCAGCGAGCAGGCGCTGCGTGAAGCCGGCATTGAGCTGAGCGATTTCGTTCGTGGCAACGAAAAAGCGCGCGAACGCATGAAGGCGCAGTACAGCATCGCCGGAATGACTAAAGGGGTAGTGGTGGGCACCGACCACGCGGCAGAAGCCCTCACCGGGTTCTTCACCAAATATGGCGACGGCGGCACCGACATTAACCCCCTCTTCCGCCTGAACAAGCGCCAGGGGAAACAGCTGCTGGCGGCGCTGGGCTGCCCGGAGCACCTGTATAAGAAAGCCCCAACCGCCGATCTGGAAGACGACCGTCCTTCCCTGCCGGACGAAGCCGCGCTGGGCGTCACCTATGACAACATCGATGATTATCTCGAAGGCAAACAGCTGGATGAAGCCACCGCCAAAATTATCGAAGGCTGGTATCTGAAAACCGAGCACAAGCGTCGCCCGCCGATCACGGTGTTCGACGATTTCTGGAAAAAATAAAGCAAAACGGTAACCAGGTTACCGTTTTAGTGTTTGTGCCCTCTCCCGTGGGAGAGGGTTGGGGTGAGGGCATCAGGCCGCACGTCATGGCCGGGAAAGGCGAAGCCGCCGCCCGGCTCTTTTTTAACCAACGCACACCTGCTACACTGTATACCTGAACAGTATCTGGAGCAGTATGTGAGCAGGCGTCAATCTGCCCCGCGTCTTGAGTTTGAAGCGGCGGCCATCTATGAATATCCCGAACATCTCCGCCCCTGGCTTGAGGCTCTGCCAAAGCTGCCCGGCGTTTACTTCTTTCACGGCGAGAGCGACACCATGCCGCTCTATATCGGCAAAAGCGTCAATATTCGCAGCCGGGTGTTATCGCACCTGCGAACGCCTGACGAAGCGGCCATGCTGCGCCAGTCCCGGCGGATAACCTGGATCCCCACGGCGGGAGAGCTGGGCGCGCTGCTGCTTGAAGCCCGGCTGATAAAAGAACAGCAGCCGCTGTTCAACAAGCGCTTGCGCCGTAACCGGCAGCTCTGCTCGCTGCAGGTCACCGCCGGTAAACCGCAGGTGGTGTATGCCCGCGAGGTGGATTTTTCCCATGAGCCTAATCTTTACGGCCTGTTTGCCAACAAGCGCGCCGCGCTGCAAACGTTACAAACCCTGGCGGACGATTTACAGCTTTGCTATACCCTGCTGGGGATTGAGCCCACGACGCGCGGACGCGCCTGTTTTCGCTCAGCGCTGAAACGCTGCGCCGGAGCCTGCTGCGGAAAAGAGAGCACGGAAGAGCACCATGCGCGATTTATGGCAGGGCTCTCCTCTATCAGCGTCAACTGCTGGCCGTGGGACGGTGCGGTAGCGTTAAAAGAGAGCAGAGAGGGGATGACGCACTATCACATCATCCATAACTGGCTGTGGCTGGGGGCCGTTGAGAATATAGACGACGCCGCCTCGCTGATGCGCGCCCCCGCCGGGTTCGATCAGGACGGCTATAAAATTCTCTGCAAGCCCCTGCTCACCGGCGCATACGAGATCGTTACGCTCAGTGGCCCGGCATCCAGGTAATTTCGCTGAACAGCAGGGTGCCCTGCGATTCCAGTAACCGAAGGGTGTGAGTCCCCTCTTCCCAACAGGCGCCCTGGTCAGCCGTCAGCAGTTTTTCTCCCAGCTGCCACGCGCCGCTCAGCACATAAACAACGCCGCCGCGCGAGGCGAAGGTCGTGAAGGTACGATCCGCCACGCGCACCTTTGCCTGGCAGTGCTCCCGCCGGGTCATCACGTTGAAATCCATCGACATCTGGCCGTCGGTCAGCAGCGCTTTCACCGGCACCTCGCCTGTAAAACGGTAGGGCTGATGGTGTTTCAGCGTATGGAAAAACGCCTTCCCCGCGTCCAGCGTCACCTCTCCGCCCTCCAGCAGCGTAATGACCCGGTCCACGCCGGGAAACGAAGAGAACTCCCCGTTGCTGGCAATGGAGGCAATACTGGCTCGCCAGGAAAAATCGCGCGTGGCGGGCGGAAAACAGCAGATTTCACGCGTCTCACCGGCGCCGTTGCGCCAGAGACTGACCGGCATTTTACGGATATCAAAGTACTCCATCACCACTCCTGAAGGGCGCAGCGTGCACCAGGGCAACGATATCGCTATCGCCGCCTTCTCGTTTGTTATCGTTGGGTAATCACAGACGTATTATCGGCAGCAGCATGCGCAGACCTTAGAGGCATTGATAAAAAACATAACGCCATGACGCTGCTGCACATTCTCTGAATCGACAGCAGGAGAATACCGCGCTTCTGGCGGCAGACAAGAGGGGAGAAATGAAAAACCGCCGGTCCTGTCCACAGCGATTGCGCTTATGTGAACAGGATCCCGGCGGTCTTAAGATGTTGAACCGATTATTCGGCTGGTGCTGGCATTTTACCTTCCGGCGCCGGACGTTCTGTCAGACGCTTCTCAAAATTGGCATTAAACTGCTTTTTCTGTTCCGGAGTCAGAATGTTGTAGATCTTGTTCTGGGTTTCCATGCGGGCCAGCATGCCGGCTTTGTGCTGCTCGGCCATTTTGTCGATCTGCGCTTCGGCTTTGGCTTTATCGAAGCTGTCGCTGGCGATGATGTCATGCATCGCGCGGCGCTCTTCCAGCGGCGGACGCTTCATCTGGTCGCGCTGGCTTTTCATGATCTCGCGAACCTGCTGTTTCTGCGCATCGGTCAGGTTCAGGTCCTTAAACATCATGTCGTGATGCATACCCGGCTTACCTTTATGGTGCATCATTTTGCCTTCAGCCGGCGCGGCGGTGGCGGAAGTTGCGGTATCTGCGGCGAACGCCATGCTGGTAGCGCCCAGAGCCAGGGTAGAAGCAACAAACAGTGCAGTTAATTTACGCATAATGTAATTCCTTTCTTTCGGTTATTCTTCGGCGCTATGCCGTGTTGACGAGATTAACTTTACGGGGTTTAACGTCAATAAGTCAGAGCAACGGTAAAACAATGAAAGTGTAAAAAACACTTTATCGCCAAATGTGGAGGAATTAAGGAAAAATCGTGGAGAGGTGAAACAAAAATATTCAAAAGGCTGATTTTAAAGAGATTATGTAGAAGTATAACCAGGCGACGTTTAATAATAAAGCAATTATCCAGGATTATTCTGCAAAAGAAGCGTGACGCTTTAATCGCTAAGAAAATAATATTGTCGCTTTCCCCTCTCCAGCAGCGAGAGGGGGCGCGTTTATGAGAGTTTTTCCAGCATCAGCCCGGCCCGCAGGCCAAATGCCACCGAGGGGTTAGGGAACAGCACGTACTCCGTGGCTTTCTGCACTTCGTAGCGCTCCTCCCCGTCCTCCGCCAGCAGCACGCCCTGGCGAAACGGCGTAAAGTTCAGCGTGTGCGCCGCCATATGCAGCCTGAACGCCTCGCTGCGGCGGGTTATTTGCTGCACCACCCGGTAGCGCACAACGGGCTCACCAGCGTGTTCCGGCTGCGTTCCGCCAAGCAGCGCCCTGAGCGCGGCGTGCGTTGGCGCAAAACGTCCGAGATCGTTGTGCCCGAACGGCAGCGCTTTACCCAGCTCCAGCGTGCAGGCCAGAGCGCCGCAGTGCTCGCAGGTGAAATGGGTAAAGGTGCCGCCGGGCGACTGATGAAACACCAGCGCCTCCAGCCCCGCGTCCCCGAGCCAGGCCAGAAACGCCTCGTCCCACGGCTGGCCGCGCTGCGGCAGCACGCCAAAGCGCACGTGGTAAGACGCGCGGATGGCCGTATGGAGATCGAGATGCCAGCGGTGCGCTCCGGCGGCGGCAAAAAAGGTTTTCACTACCTCTTCCAGCCACTGCGCCCGCGCCGTTTCATCGCTTTGCGGGAACTGCGTCCACCGCCCGCCGAACATCCGGTTGATGTCGCTCGCCAGGTAGCGTTTATTTTGCGCCAGCGCAGGCGGGTTGCCGAACACCACCAGCAGGCGGCACCTGAGGGTGATGTCCGCGCGATACAGCGCGCGCAGCAGCAGGTCAACGATTTCAACGGGCGCCGTTTCGTTGCCGTGAAGCCCGGAGGAGAGCAGCAGCGACGCGTCGCCCGACGCAAACGGCGTCAGCTCCAGCACGCCGCGCCCCAGCCATCGCCAGTAGAACGAGGGGCCTTCCCCCTCGCTGCGCTCCGGCGTTTCGTACGCCAGCGTCAGCGCCAGTAAGTTTTCCATGGTCTCTCCTTTACTGCTGGAACGGATACACCGATCCCAGCTGCAGGATGTGTGATAACGCATCCAGCGCCTCGCGGCCTTCGCGTAACAGCTGCGGATCGACCAGATCGGCCTGCGTGAGTCTGTCGCGGTAGTAGCGGTCAACCCAGTCGTTCAGCGTAGTAAAGAGCGTGTCGTTCATCATGACGGCGGGGTTTACCGCCTGCATCTCTTCCTGGGTCAGCACCACGCGCAGGCGCAGGCACGCCGGGCCGCCGCCGTTAGCCATGCTTTCGCGCAGGTCGAACACGCGCAGCTCGTCGATGGGGTTATCGGCCTTCGCCAGCTCGCTCAGATAGCGCCATACGCCCTCGTGGTTGCGGCACTCCTGCGGCAGGACCAGCATCATGCGGCCGTCATCGCGGCTCAGCAGCTGGCTGTTGAACAGGTAGGTCTCCACCGCGTCCTGCACGCTGACCGCACTCGCCGGTACCTGAATCGGCATAAAGCCGTCCACCCGCTCGCGCAGCGTGGCGAGCAGCCTTTCCTGATGGGCAAACGCCTGCTCGTGACAGAAAAGCACCTGGCGGTTAGAGACGGCAATCACGTCGTTATGAAATACCCCCTGGTCGATCGCCTGCGGATTCTGCTGGGCAAAAATCAGCCGCGCCGGATCCACCTGATTCAGGCGCGCCACGGCCTGACTGGCGGCCAGCGTCTGGCGCGCAGGATACCGGGCGGGCGCGGCGTGGCCGCCCTCTTCCCGCCCGTAG
>CAMKZP010000077.1 GCA_946477805.1 uncultured Enterobacter sp. | reverse complement strand
CCTGTCTCGTGGGCTCGGAGATGTGTATAAGAGACAGGGGGAGAGGCTATGCATGATTCATTAACCATCGCGCTGCTGCAGGCGCGGGAAGCGGCGATGTCCTACTTCCGCCCGATTGTGAAGCGGCATAACCTGACCGAGCAGCAGTGGCGCATCGTGCGCGTGCTGGCCGAGAATCCGTCGATGGATTTTCATGACCTGGCGTTCCGGACCTGCATTTTGCGGCCCAGCCTGACGGGCATCCTCACGCGCATGGAGCGCGACGGTCTGGTGCTGCGCTTAAAGCCGGTTAACGACCAGCGCAAGCTGTACGTGTCGCTTACCAAAGAGGGCAATGCGCTGTACCAGCATGCCCAGGCGCAGGTCGAAGAGGCGTATCAGCAAATTGAGGCGGAGTACACGCCGGAGAAGATGAAGCAGCTGACGGCGCTGCTGGAAGAGTTTATTGAACTCGGAAACCGGCATAACGCAGCGCGGGAAGAAGAGTAAAAACCACAAATTCCAGAATGATTTTCGTAAAGTTTTCCCTTGCCAGGCCGAAAATTCTGTATCTGTCTGAGGAAAGAGAAAACATGTTAAATCGTATCAAGATTGTCACCAGTTTATTGCTGGTTTTAGCTATTTTTGGCCTTTTACAACTCACATCCGGTGGTCTTTTCTTCAATGCCCTGAAGCATGACAAAGAGAATTTCACCGTCCTGCAAACCATTCGCCAGCAACAATCCACGCTGAACGGCAGCTGGGTGGCGCTGCTGCAAACCCGTAACACCCTGAACCGGGCGGGCATCCGCTACATGATGGATCAGAGCAATATCGGCAGCGGCGCGACCGTGTCTGATTTGATGCAGATTGCGGCTGCGTCCCTGAAGCAGGCGGAAAAAAACTGGGCTGATTACGAGGCCCTGCCGCGCGACCCGCGTCAAAGCGACGCCGCCGCCATGGAGATCAAGCGTAATTACGAGATCTACCACGGCGCGCTGGCGGAGCTGATTCAGCTGCTGGGTGCGGGTAAAATCAACGCCTTCTTCGACCAGCCGACCCAGAGCTATCAGGACGGTTTTGAGAAGGAGTACGTGAACTACCTGCAGCAGAACGACAGGCTGTATGAAACGGCGGTCAAAGACAGCAACAGCTCTTACACGCAGGCTATCTGGGTGCTGATCGGCGTGCTGGCTGCGGTGCTGGTGGTGATTGTTGCCGTCTGGCTGGGCATTAAGCAGGCGCTGATTTCGCCGCTGAACCGCCTGATCGACAGCATTCGCCACATCGCCAGCGGCGATCTGGTGAAGCGCATCGACGTGGAAGGCTCCAACGAGATGGGCGAGCTGGCCGATTCCCTGCGCCATATGCAGGGCGAGCTGGTGCGTACCGTCGGCGACGTGCGTAACGGCGCGAACGCCATCTACAGCGGCGCGAGCGAAATTTCGATGGGCAATAACGATCTCTCTTCCCGTACCGAACAGCAGGCCGCCTCCCTGGAGGAGACCGCTGCCAGCATGGAAGAGCTGACCGCCACCGTTAAGCAGAACGCCGAGAACGCCCGCCAGGCGAGCAACCTGGCGCTCAGCGCGTCAGAAACCGCGCAGAAGGGCGGCAAAGTGGTGGATAACGTGGTGCAGACCATGCGCGACATCGCCGGCAGTTCGCAGAAAATTGCCGATATTATCAGCGTGATCGACGGCATTGCCTTCCAGACCAACATTCTGGCTTTGAACGCGGCGGTAGAAGCGGCGCGTGCGGGCGAGCAGGGGCGCGGGTTTGCCGTGGTGGCAGGCGAAGTGCGTAACCTGGCGCAGCGCAGTGCCCAGGCAGCCCGTGAAATCAAGAGCCTGATCGAAGACTCCGTGGGCCGCGTGGAAATCGGTTCGACGCTGGTTGAAAGCGCCGGTGAAACCATGGGTGAAATCGTTAACGCGGTAACCCGCGTGACGGACATCATGGGCGAAATCGCCTCTGCGTCTGACGAGCAGAGCCGCGGTATCGACCAGGTGGGCCTGGCGGTGGCCGAGATGGATCGCGTGACCCAGCAGAACGCCTCGCTGGTGGAGGAGTCTGCGGCGGCGGCGGCGGCCCTGGAAGAGCAGGCGAGCCGTCTGACCCAGGCCGTAGCGGTGTTCCGCATTCAGCAGGAGCAGATGAAGGCGCGCGAGTTTGCCTCAGCGAAAACCGTTGCAACCCCGGTGATGGCGCGTAAAACCGCGGCTACCGATGCGGGTGAGAACTGGGAAACCTTCTAATCCTGCGCGCTGTGCCGGGTGGCGGCTACGCCTGACCCGGCCTGCGGAGTGACTCCGGGCGCTATGACAGAGGCAGGTGCATGGCGCAGCGGGAACCATACGCTAAACCGTGCTCTGCTTCTTCCTCTCTTTTCCGGCGCAGCTCGGGCGCGAGCGCCGTCACCTCTTCAAATCCCAGTCGCGCGTAAAACGGCGCATTCCACGGCACGTCGCGAAACGTCGTCAACGTCAGAGAAGCGAGCCCCAGCGTGCGGGCCTGTTCCGCCACGCGGGCGATAAGCTGCCGGCCGATCCCTTTTCCCTGCCAGTCGAGATGGACGGACAGCTCCACGATAAACAGCGATGAAGGATGCACTTCCGCGAGGATAAACGCCACCGGGTGTCCGTGCGCAAGCGCAACCCAGCTAAGCCCCTTTTCGACGTAGCCGTGATGGCATTCCGCCGGAATAGCGTCGGCGTCTGCCAGCCAGGCCAGCTCGGGATAATCACCAAAACGCTGGCCCGCCGCGCGTTCGATAGCGGGCAATAGGGCAACGTCACGTTCTGTAGTGGGGCGAATGATGATGTTCATGGCGGCAAGTATAGCGCGGCTCGCCGCGGTTATTCCGAGCAGATCAGCAGCGGCGAGTAGAAGTTGCCTATTGCCAGCGCCTCTTCCGGCGTGCGCTCAAGAGTGAGCAGCCTTTTTTGGCCCAGCTTTAAGCCTGCGACGTACTTTTCAAAGATGCCTGTCGGCAGCATATCGTGGCTAAAGCGCTCGACCCTGATAACCGTGATTTCATAGAGCGTGTCGTGCATATGCCGCCAGGTAAACCCCTCCTGTCGCGAGACGTCCCACTCTTGCCCGGCGTGGAGAACATTTCCGTTTAGCGTGAAGTAGCCGGTACCGTCGGGGTGAAAACGCAACATAACTTCCCCTTCGAAACTGAAGTTATTGTCGTCACGCCGATCCGTAAAGGTCAGATTTCCTTCGCAGATGACGGATAAGGGCGGCGTATAGCGATACCACAGCACGGCCAGAACGATCGCAATCACATTAAAGGCGAGGATAAGCGCCATTTTTTTACGCGTCATGATTCACCAGTCGTAGTAGTAAAGCGTGCGGCAGGCGCTGGCTTTGTTCGCTTTCGTCAGGGAACACTGGGAGAGAACCAGCCGTCCTTCGTGGCCGTAGAACAGCGTGTTCTGGATATGCAGGTAAAAAATAGATTTTTTCAGGCAGGGCACGTTGCCGTCGCGCTGAATCGTCTTTGCCAGTGCGATCGCCTTGTTGTGAAAAACGTCTGCCAGCGGGGAAAAGGTATAGACCGGGCATTCGCCGATATGGGTGAGCAGGTGCATTTCGGCGTGCTGCTGGTTGTGCTTTATCACAAACATCCAGACGCAAAGCGCGACAACCAGGATTGTGAGCCCGCCGCAGAACAGCAGTTCTGGCTGAAAGCGCCGCGTAGTTTTGCCTGATTCTATGCGCTCAGGCTCGTCTGGCAGCGGATGCACCGCGATATCGGCGCTCATCATGAACCCCATTTTGGGCACGGTAATGATAAACGCGGCCTCCGGGACCTGGCTTGCCAGTATTTTCCGCAGAATACTGATGTATTGATTGAGCGAGTTGTTTGAACCCTGCAGGCCGCGTGCGTCCCATACTTCGCGCAAGAACACTTCACGTTCGACGACGTTTCCATGGTGGTTAACCAGCATTTTCATAATGCCGTTAGCGGTTGCCGTGAGCACCTGAGGCTCTACGTCAGGCGCATCGACAACTGAAATCGAACCATCCTCGTCGTTATAGACGAGGACGTCAGCAAGCAGGTATTTCATAGCACGTTGTCTGGTAAGGGAGTGAAATGGATAACAAAACGGTCTGTCTTGAATGCACTGTTCATACGCTTAGCCTGCTATTTTAATTAAACTGTTACCGATAACATTGATCCAGTTTGGCTTTTGTACGATTAATAAGTGAGCGTGACAATCACGTCGTCAACGAATTCTCCGGTGCCGGTCAGGGGCTGGGCAGGCACGTCGCCGTAAATGGTATAGCTTTGCGTTCCGCCGTCGGTGTTCGACACGTTCAGGGCGTCGCCGCTGCTGAGGTCGCCCCAGGCTCTCGTCGCGCTGGCGTCCTGCCAAAGCCCGTAGCGCAGGCATTGCCCGTCGCCGTTGCAGACCTGCCGCTGGCTGCCGCGGGCATGCGTGCCGCTGCTCATTCCGAGCGCGAAGGACGTACCTGCCGGGCAGCGTGCGGTTAACGTGGCCGTCGAGCGGAGGGCGCCGAGCGTGGTAGTGCTGGTCAGCATCCCGAAGTTGAGCGGCGTTACGCGTTGAATAAAGCAGCCGTCATTTAGCGTTGCCTCTGCTCTGCTGGCGCCCTGCGTTTGTTCGCCGTCTGCCGAGCCGTCCGAGCAGCTTTGCAGCGCCTCCCGTGCGGCTGCGCTTCGCCAGGAGATACGTAAATCCATGTTGTATTTGAAATAGCTGCGGGCAGGCAGCTGGCTTTGCCCGGCGGGAACGGTGGCGAGCAGCGGAAAGCGACCGCTCACGGTGGCGTTGCCGGCGGCCACAAGCGTTTGCTGCATCAGGTTGCCGCTGGCAGGAGAATTCAGCTCCTGGGCATGCTCCAGCGCGTTGAAGAGACGAAAAAGCAGAACGTACTGTTTGCCCTCCTCATCGCCCGTCGAGGTCATTTTAAACGGCGAGCTTTCCACGCTGCTGAGGCATACGTTGATGTACTGCGTGGCCCCGTAATCCGCCTGACAGCTAAATTTGACGCTGGTACTGGCGGTTGCCGCTTCACCGGCCGCCAGCGTGCCGAAATGTATATCGGCACCTGACGTCATCCAGCAGCTGAGCGCCAGCGCCTTGAGCGGCAGCAGGAGGCCTGCCAGCAGCAGCATTCTTAATGACACACCTGCTCTCCGATGTTGTGTATGGCGGCGGTTGAACGCCGGGATGGCAGCTGAACGCGGCATTCTCCCGCGGACGTTCGGACAACCAGCTCGCCGGGCAGGGGCGGATCCTCCAGCCAGATAAAGCCGTCGCGGCCGACGATCGTGGTGCCGCCTGACGTGGAAACCTGACTCCCCATTTCGAGCGGACGGCGTTGCTCATCGACAAGCCTGGCCTGGACGGTGACCGCCCGATGCACGTCGAAATCGACCTTCACGGCGGCGGCGGTTCCCGGCCTGGCGTAGATGTCGGTAACGGGCGTCATCACATCCGCCGGGAGCGCCAGCGGGTCGATGGTGACCTTACTGTTGTGATAGCGAGGCAGATCGGTCAGTAACAGATAACCGTCCTCGTCGGTTTCCCCCGCCGGGCGGTTTTCGAGCAGCACCGGAATATGCCCTGTGCCGCGCGTGGAAACCAGCGCCAGCCCCTGCTCGTTGTAGCGCAGGGCGTGCAGGGAGTGGTCCAGCAGCGTCAGGCTGCCCTCTCCGGAGGCGTACCGGCTGTTCAGGTTTTTGCCGCGCTCAAGCCCGATATGCCATTCGCCGTAGCGGTCCAGGCGGCCGACATCGGCATATTTTTCATCGTCGCTGCCCGTGCGTTTCCCCATTTGCCATGACCAGCCGCCGGTCTGGTCGTCCGGCTGATGGCGATAATCCAGCCGCTGCAGGCCCTGGCTCGCCTGCATCGAGACGGTATCCCGGCGGCCAAAGGGCACGGAGAACATCAGCTGTACGGTGTGCGACGCGTCGGAGAGTGACCGGGTATAGCCCAGCGTGGCGGAGATCTGAGCCGGCAGCGTTGCGGACCAGGAGGCGTTGAGGTAGCGCTGCCTGCTGCCCTGAATATTTTGCTGCACCCAGCCTGCGCCCAGGGAGCCAAAATGGGAAAACGCGTGGCTCACCCACAGGGAATCGCTGCGGCGGGCGGGCAGGGTGCCGCTCAGGCGGGCGTTATCGGCAAAGTCGGCGTCGGTGCGCACCGTGCTGGCCGAAATACCGGTGCCGCTGCCGTTCCATTGCCACCCCAGCCCCCATTTCACGCCGCTGCCGTACGGGCTGTCGCTGAACGCAACGTGCTGGCTGACGATCCCAACGCGGGGGCCTATCAGCCAGTCGTAGCCCGCGCCTGCGTTATGCATTTTGCGCTGCTGCTCCGCGTGCAGCGCCAGCGTCAGGCGGTTGTTTAGGCCGTAGCGCCAGCCCGCGTCGACCATCGGCGAACCAGCGTAATCGTCCGCGCTGAGGGCATAGTTTTGCCGCATCCAGCCGATATCGAAGGAGCCGCTGCTCAGCCCTTCTGCCAGCATGTCCGGCGCACCGTAGAGATCGAGCTGCACCGTGCGGCGCTGTCCGTTGATATCCGTGATTACAACCTGCGCCTGCCCGCTGCCGGTGAAGGTGGGCAGGGTATCGAGCAGGTAACGGCCCGGCGTGACGCGATCGCTGCTCTGTTTTAGCCCGTCGAGATAGAGATCGACCGTTGAAGGCAGGACGACGCTGTCGCTGAACCGCGCGCGCGGGGCGGTATTGAGCTGCGGGTTAAGCTGAAAATTGCGCGCCAGATGAAAGCCGCCGAAGCGTACCTGGCGGCTCCAGGCCGTGCCGGTGGTCACGCTGTCGCCCAGCGCCAGGCTGATGAGCGATGCCGGGTTATCCCACTGCCAGCGGGTTTCAAGGCGCGTGTATGCGGCCTTTCCGGCACCCGCACGGCTGGAAAAGCTGCTGCTCAGCAGGCCCGGCAATGCGCCGGAGGCGGTCAGCGTGGTGAATGCGCTGGCCTGCCGCTGTGCGCTGCTGTCGCTGGCGTACAGGGAGTACGCCAGCGACAGGGCGCTAATGGGCTGAGCCTGAGGATAGCGGTGCTGCTGCACCGGCGCTTCGCTGACCAGGCGCTGCTGGCCGACCAGCGCGTCCGCGGCTGCGGTAAGGGTGGCCTGCTGGGCGAGCGTATCCACCGTGACCTGCAGCCCGGAAAGCGCCGAAAGCTCAATCCATTCGCCGCTGCCCGCCGGCAGCTGAAGCCCCAGCGTTTTGATATCGTTACGGGTCATCCAGAGGCTGTCTCCCTCGACCCTGCAGGCCCATAGCCCATCCCGCGGTGACTGATTGAGGACAATCGTCAGCCATTGCGCAGCGGACGCTGGAGGTTCAGCGCGCGCCGTGAGCATCAGCAGGATCCAGAGCAGAATGACGAGCGGCGTATGGGCCCAGCGAAATCTGGCTGGCATGACGGTTTTCATTCAAAAAAACGCGCAGCGAGCTGAGCGCGCGGCGTGGGTTCTGCTTGAGTTTAAAGACATATTTCTGGCCCGGCAGAACATATCCCGCCAATCCTTTCAGGGTGTTGACGACCTGGCCGTCAGCCGCCAGCGTCTGGAGATTGCTGAGGCGAATATGGCGCTCGCCCGCGTTATAGCACTGGATTGCGGCCGGACTGCCCGCCTGTTCGCAGCGCAGGTCGTTGTCACGCGTGCCCGCGCTTTGCGCACCGGCAATAAATACCGGAATGGAGTAGCGCAGCAGGAAGTGCACCGCGTTGCGTCCGGCAGTCTCGGGGAGGTGCGAAGGCAGTTCATCAATGACCAGCCGATAGCTCTGCTCCTGCTGGCGTACGCCGGGCTGCAGAACAATAATGCGCACCAGCTGCTGCTGGCCCGGCGCCAGGGCCGTCATAGCCGGACTGCTGACCACGTCATCGGTCGGCGTCAGGACGTCTTTACCGTTGGCCTGGGTCCAGTCATACACGCGGATTTGCGCGTGGATGGGGGTATCGCCGCTGTTGGTGAGGTACACCGCCGTCGCCCGCTGGCTGCTGTCGAGATCCAGCGTGACCGGCGCCACCTGGAGGGTGGCGGCCAGGGCATAGCGGGAGAGCAGCAGCAGGGCCAGCAGCCACAGGGTGATAAGCAGGTAAGAGCGGCGCACGATCAGTACACCAGATTTAGCGTGACGTCGTCGCTGTAGGCCCCGGCCTGCGCGGTGGCCAGCGCCCCGGCTTCAATCACGCCGTACAGGGATTCGCTCTGTTCCTGACCGTTACCCGTGCCGGTCAGCCCCTGTGAGTTGGTCACCTGGGTTTGCTTGTTCTCGTCCGCGTAGAGTTTCCACGCAATGCTCTGCGCGCCGGTGCCGGTGTTTTCAGGCTTCAGCCAAAACGTGCCGTTTTCCGAGCCGTCGCTGCTGTAGGCGGAAAGCGAAAACGGAGTGCCGTTGGTACAGATGACGCTGAGCTGCGTGCTGGCCTGAATTTCGCCGGCTTCGTCAGAGCTGTGGCGTGAGAAGCTTAAATCGTTGGCTTTTAACGTGCAGGACTTCACCACTTCCAGCGAGACGTGCATGGTCGCCGTTGCCGTCTCTGCACAGAGGGCGGTAACAGGAAGCAGAAAAAGCGCGCTGGTCATGGCGAACGGAATAATTTTCATGTGGTTTTCCTGAGTGATTTATTACAGATAAAGCGAGTGCTGCTCCAGCAGGCAGAGCTTGCGGTGAAATTCCGCCAGGTTCTGACAGTGGAACTTGCACATTGCGTTACGCTTGTGGGTGTAGATCGTCTTGGGCGATTTATTGAGCATCTGCGCGATGCGAACCAGGCTGATCCCCTTGCTGATGAGCGTGCAGACCCGTAGCTCCTGGCGAGTGAGCGTGGCGTCCGGAAGGAGGTGATGCGTGAAATCCGCGTTGCGTAAGCACTGGCTTAGATGAATAACCGACAGGTTGTCGGCCAGCACGCTGATTCGCCCGGCAGGCAGGTATACCTGGATGCTGTTAACGCGGCATTCGTCGGTGAAGATCATCCAGCCGTTATCGGCGGTATCTTTCACGATCTGTTCGCGCATGCGTAAAATCCCCTCCGGGCTTACGCTGTTTATCCAGAAAATATCGGGCCGCGGCGTCATCATCATCGAAATCAGGGACGTGAGCCCGAGCCACAGGAAATAGTTTTCGCTCAGAATGATGACGCGAAAATCGGGAGTGGAGTTGAGCGTGCGGGTCATTGTTTATTCCACAGATAACCCTGGCCGTACTCCGCCGCGCTGGCGCGGGCCAGGGCGAAATCGCCAAAGGTTTCGATCCCTTCAATCAGCACTTTTCCGGCCAGCTTTTTGCAGTCCCGGGCTAGCGTTAGAAATCGCTCCTGCTCTTTGCGCCCGGACCAGAACGCGTGTTTATCGATCTTGATGCCGTAGAAGTAAAACTGGCAGGCCAGCAGCCTGGGCAGAATGGCCTCATGAACGTCATCGGCCCATACCTCAATGCCGTACCGGCGCAGTGACGCAATGCGCAGGCGCAGCTCGCGGGTTTCTTGCACGGGAAGGCGTACGATTTTTTCGAGATCGGTCAGTTCAATGGCCAGCCGTTGCGCAAGCGGCGTCTGCTCCAGCAGCCTGTCGATGAAGCCCTCATCAAGCAGCAGATCGGAGTCGGCGTTCAGGTAGTATTTGCCGATCTTCCGGCAGGCCATTGCATGGCGAAGCTGCGCGAAGAAGTGCTGTTTGCGCTGCGTAAAGGACATCGACCCGAAATAAGCTTCAAGATTGACGTGCGGTTTTGCCGTAGAGAGCATCTCCCAGGCAATAACATGCTCGGTGTGCAGCGCCCGGATGGATTCGAATTTGTAGCCCGTTAACATAATGGAACTGCGGTTGACCTCTTGGATGCTTTGTCAGGATTACATCCTAGTTTCACGGTCGCAGAAAGAATATTTATAAATAAATAAGGCTTAAATATAGTTACTTGAGCTGATTTATAAGAGGTATAAAGCTTTTTCTATTTTTAAATGCTCGCCCGGCAGGACGCCGGGCGGAGGGGATTTCAGCTTTGGCTGCTGACGATTTTAATTTCGACCATGCCGATGCCAATCTGTCGCGGCGAGTGCCCGAGTATATTGCCTTCGTTTGTGGACTGCGGAGCCGGAGGCACAATCTTCACGGTGTTGCTGCGTGAGGGGTTTTCAAAATGCAGCGTGGTGGTGGTGACGTCATGGCCGAGCGTCAGCAGCTGCTCTTTATCACCCACCCGTACGGGAATGGGCTGGCTGGCGTTAGGGCCAAAGGCCTTCGCGGTGATCACCAGGTCGAATTTTTCCGGCAGCGGATGGGCATATTCAATCTTCACCTCATCGCCCAGCTGGGCGTTGGACCAGCGTCCCCAGGATTCCGGGCGCGAGATACCGCTGAACTGTTTTACCTCTTCCGGCGCGCCCGCGACGTTAAAGATAAAGCTGTCCGCTTTGTAGCGGATGTCGTTATCGACGATTTTCAGCAGATCGACGTTGCGCTGATAGCGCGCCGCGTCGATAACCGTATCCTTAAACGCGGTTTTCCCCTGCCAC
>CAMKZP010000076.1 GCA_946477805.1 uncultured Enterobacter sp. | reverse complement strand
GGAAGCAAGCAGCATGATGGCATTCTGCATCAACGGTAAATCGAAGTCGCTGAGCGAGCTGTTTATGTCGCACCCGCCGCTGGATAAACGCATCGAAGCGCTGCGCAGCGGTGAATATCTGAAATAAGATTGATGAGTTGAATAAAACCGGGCTGGAGAAACTCTCCGCCCGGTTTTTTTATGCCTGAACGCGGGGCTGCGTGACGCGTAGCCCACTGATGATGGCCGCGAGGATGGCCAGCGTGCCCGCGGTAAACAGCGCGACATGGGTCGCGTGTTGCCCGGCCAGGTTAAACATCAGCGCCACTAGCGCCGCGCCGGTACTTTGGCCTAACAGACGCGCGGTGCCCAGCATACCGCTGGCCCCGCCGCTGCGGTGGCGCGGTGCGGAGGTCATGATGGTGTGGTTGTTGGGAGACTGGAACAAACCAAAGCCAGCGCCGCACAGCATCATTCGCCAGATAATATCCATGTCACCGGGCGAGGCGGGAAGCAGCGCCAGCGCGAACAGCCCTGCCGCCATGATCGCTAACCCTATGCCTCCCAGCAGCCCGGCGTGCACACGTTCGATCAGGTAGCCCGCCAGCGGCGCCATCACCATTGTTGCCAGCGGCCAGGGGGTGAGCAGCAGACCGGTTTCCACCTCCGAACGGCCAATCACGCTCTGCAAAAAGAAGGGCAGAGAAACCAGCGCCAGCATCTGGGCGCAGAAAGAACAGATGGAGGTACAGATTGAGAGCGAGAACAGCGGAATGCGTAACAGATCGACCGGCAGCAGCGGCACCGGCAGGGCCAACTGGCGGCGCACGAAGAAAAAGCCGATCGCCAGCATGGCGACAGCTTCAGCGGCAACGAGCGTTATCGACTGGCCCTGCGCAAAGCCAGTCAGCGCGGTAATCAGCAGGCCAAACGTCAGGGCGTTCATCACGGCGCTGGGCAGGTCGAAGCGTGGCATGACGCTTTTGGGCCCATTCGCCGGCAGGTAGCGTAGCGCGAAAAAGATCGCCACGATGCCCAGCGGTACGTTGATCGCAAACAGCCACTGCCATGACGCCACGGACAGGATCGCCGCGGCGATCGTCGGCCCGGCGGCCGATGACACCGCGACGATAAACGAGTTAATCCCCATGCCGCGCCCAAGATGGCGCTGCGGGTAAATGAGCCGAATCAGCGCGGTATTGACGCTCATCAGCGCTGCGCCGCCGAAACCTTGCGCGATACGCGCCAGCGTCAGGGTGTGCAGCGAGTCGGAGAGGGCGCAGAAGAGGGACGTCAGCGTAAAGACCACCAGGCCACACTGGTAGACCCGCCGGTAGCCAAACATATCCCCAAGAAAAGAAAATGAAAGCAGCGAAATCACAATGGCTATCTGATAGGCATTGACGATCCAGATCGAGCTGGCGGGTGAGGCGTGGAGGTCGCTGGCAATGGTTGGCAGGGCGACATTGGCGATAGCGCCATCAAGCACCGCCATTGAAATACCGATGATAATCGTGGCGATTGCCCCGTACCGCTGCGGTAAGGGCAAGCCATCGGAAGGTTTTTTTTCCATGGGAAACGAAAGGCTCAGGGTGAAATTATTCTCAGAGTAACGATTTTAGCACCGTTAATTCGGCTTTATGTCGCAGATTTGTAACGAAGTAAACGTAGATCGATTGCAGGGAACATGACTCGAATTTATAATAAAAACCAGTTCTGATTTTTATAAAACACTCTCCATGAGGTGATAAATGGCAATCGCAGATTTGGATAAGCAGCCAGATTCTGTTTCTTCCGTGCTGAAGGTGTTTGGCATCTTGCAGGCGCTCGGAGAAGAGCGTGAAATTGGTATCACAGAGTTGTCGCAGCGTGTGATGATGTCGAAAAGCACCGTTTATCGCTTTTTGCAAACCATGAAGTCGCTGGGATATGTGGCTCAGGAAGGCGAATCTGAAAAGTACTCGTTGACGCTGAAGCTGTTCGAGCTGGGCGCCCGCGCGCTGCAAAACGTCGATCTTATCCGCAGCGCTGATATCCAGATGCGTGAACTCTCTCGTCTGACGAAAGAGACGGTGCACCTGGGTGCGCTGGATGAAGACAGCATTGTGTACATCCACAAAATTGACTCCATGTACAACCTGCGCATGTATTCGCGCATCGGGCGTCGCAACCCGCTGTACAGCACCGCGATTGGTAAAGTGCTGCTGGCCTGGCGTGACCGCGAAGAGGTGAAGCAGATCCTCGACGGCGTTGAATATAAACGCAGCACCGATCGCACCATCACCAGCACTGAAGAGCTGTTAACCGTGCTGGATACCGTTCGCGAGCAGGGTTACGGTGAAGACAACGAAGAGCAGGAAGAGGGGCTGCGCTGCATTGGCGTACCGGTATTCGACCGTTTTGGGGTTGTCATTGCGGGCCTGAGTATTTCGTTCCCGACGCTGCGCTTCTCGGAAGAGCGTTTACACGAGTATGTCGCTATCCTGCATACCGCTGCGCGTAAAATTTCTGAGCAGATGGGCTATAACGACTATCCCTTTTAAACCGGGCAGGGATAAAAAAACGCCGCAATCATTGCGGCGTTTTTTGTGAACGATGTTCGCGAGTCATTAGCCGTTATCAATCACAACGGCTGATTTGCGCAGCACCGGGCAGTTGGTTAACCCGATAATCCCACTGTCTGAATGCAGATACTGTGCGGTACTCATGCCCTGGGCGGTGAGGTATTTACACTGGATGCCTAATCCGGCCGCGTTTTGGGTGCTTCCCACAAGCACGCCATAGCCGGTTAACAGCAGACCAATCCATACAATGGCCAGCGCAATAATCGTACGAATGACGTAATGCATCATTGCCTCGTTATCTTTGTTGTCATGCGTTAAGCGTAACGGGTTTACTCGCTGAAACAAGTGCAGGATTCTGAAAAGAACGGGATGACGGTACAGTTAGCCCCTGTTTAAGATAACCGTGATAACCTGGTTGTATCAGGTCATCAGGCGGAGTGTGGAGTGAAAAAAATACGCTGGGTACTTCTTGTTATCGTGCTGATAGCATGCGTGGTGTTGTGGACGCAGACGATCAACGTAATGTGCGATCAGGATGTACAGTTCTTTAGCGGCATTTGTGCAATCAATAAGTTTATCCCGTGGTAGGCCGCATTCTGCACCGGGATGATGCCCTTCTCTCACGCCAGTGGTAAAATAGCCGTTTTTATTGAGGTGGTGAAATGGGTGAGTTAGTAAATTCGGGGCTGCTGAGCATGGCATCCCTGGTGGTCTCATTGGTGGTGCTGGTCGTCGGTCTGGTATTGTGGTTCTTCGTCAATCGCGCCAGTTCCCGCACTAACGAGCAGATCGAACTGCTGGAAGCTCTGCTGGACCAGCAGAAACGGCAGACTGCGCTGCTGCGCCGTCTGTGTGAAGCCAACGAGCCTGAAGAGAAAGAAACGCCAAAAGCACCTGCCGTTGAAAACAAAGAAGACGAAGACGATTTCATTCGCCTGGTGGCTGAGCGCTAATCCACCCTGATGTTTCGATAGCGGCTTACGGGCCCTCTGGCTGCACGCTCAGACAGTGAGTGTCGGGTCAGGGGGCAAACCCTATCGCTAGCCTGTTCAGGCGCTAAGCCTGAGGCTAAATAATTTAGCAGCGGTTAAACATTCCTTCTCCTCACTGAAACTGGCGAATATTTATCCTTTCCGTATCGCACCGTTTTGTTGCATATATTCTGTATTTATACTACCCGCATACGTTTTATTTTTATCGAAACGTTTTGCTTGCCTTCTTTTGAGGCGAGTTCATAAAACTTTCATTATTTTAGTGCAGAGTCGTGCTTATTAAATGGTGAATTTTAATACAGTCTGATACCGGTTTTTAACAACCTCCGTCTAATGCGAGATTACCGTTGCGTTGCAATCATTTCTGCATAACTTTTCACAATTTGTTCTAACTCAATCAGTGTATGCAAGAATATTTTCTTTGTGAGTGGACGCTTCGAAATGATTGAGCTATGGTAAAAATGTCTTTGATTACAGGGGGTATGGAGACTTCCCCCGGCTTCGACACTGGCTATTGCTTCCTTTAGCTGCACCTATACTTGTGCAGATTGCGGCGAAGCAGTGACAGAATGTGTGCGGCAGATCGAGACACGTTTAAAAATGGCTTGCCATATTAAACGTTGTATGTGATAACACGGTTTGGGTCAAACGAGGTACAGTTCTGTTTATGTGTGGCATTTTCAGTAAAGAAGTCCTGAGTAAACACGTTGTCGTTGAATACCGCTTCTCTGCCGAACCTTATATTAGTGCCTCATGCAGTAATGTCTCAGTTTTATCTCAGTCAGGCCTGCGGGCTAAGAAAACACTCTAAGGAATTTTGCAAATGGCAAAGATTAAAGGTCAAGTTAAGTGGTTCAACGAGTCTAAAGGTTTTGGTTTCATTACTCCTGCTGACGGCAGCAAAGACGTGTTTGTACACTTCTCTGCAATCCAGGGTAACGGCTTCAAAACTCTGGCTGAAGGCCAGAACGTTGAGTTCGAAATTCAGGACGGCCAGAAAGGCCCAGCTGCAGTAAACGTTACTGCTATCTGATCGAACCACTGCTGACTGAAGCGCTTACGCTTCTCCCTCAGATATAAAGCCTCGCGACTGCGGGGCTTTTTTATTCCCTGTCTTTCAAATTATTACCATTTCCTCTCCTGTTAGTACCTTGTTGCAAAGCTGCGAGGTTATTAGCACTGTTTTTCCTACCTCTCTTTAGTTTTTCCCGTTAAATCAGGGCGTTGTTTAACTGTCCTGGGGTTCAGGTGAAAAAGAAAACCATAATGACCACCGGAAACTTTACTCCGGCACGTTTTGCTCTGCTGTGTTTAGCCATCTTTTGTAGTCTCGCATTCCTGCTGGGCCGCGTCGCCTGGCTGCAAATCATCAAGCCCGACAACCTGGTCAAGCAGGAAGATATGCGCTCCCTGCGGGAGGTGGCCATTGACGCTCCGCGGGGCATGATTGTTGACCGGCAGGGCAGGCCGCTTGCCGTAAGCGTACCCGTCAGGGCCGTCTGGGCGGATCCGAAAACGGTGCTGGCGAAAGGCGGGGTCGGGTTTAACGATCGTTGGCAGGCGCTGGCGAATGCGCTGCATATCTCCCCTGAGGGGCTTGCGTCGCGTATCAACAGCAACCCCAAGGGGCGTTTCATTTACCTCGCTCGCCAGGTGGACCCCGCCCAGGCGCAGTGGATCGACAAGCTCAATTTGCCGGGGATAAACCTCCGCGATGAGTCCCGGCGCTTTTATCCCGCCGGACACGTAGCCGCAAACCTTATTGGCTTTACCAATATTGACGGCCAGGGCATAGAGGGGGTTGAGAAAAGCTTCAATAGCCAGCTGACGGGCAAGGCCGGGGTCAGGCAGGTGAGGGAGGACCGCTACGGGCATGTGGTCGAAAATCTGACCGAAGTGGCGCCCGTGCCCGCGCACAATATCCAGCTCAGCATTGACGAGCGTCTGCAAACCATCACCGAAGATGCGCTGGATAACGCGGTGGCCTGGAACAAAGCCGAGTCGGGTGCCTCCGTGCTGATTAATATTCAAACGGGTGAAATTCTCGCAATGGCGAGTTTCCCGGACTTCAACCCCAATAACCGCGAAGGCGCGACGATCGACGATTTCCGCAACCGGGCCATCAGCGACACCTTCGAACCCGGCTCTACCGTCAAGCCGCTGGTCCTGATGACCGCCCTCCAGCAGGGGCTGGTCCAGCCTGACAGCGTTATTGATACCCATCCTTACACGCTGGATGGGCACCGGATCCGTGACGTAGGCTACTATCCGGAACTCACGATGACCGGGATCCTGCAAAAATCCAGCGATACGGGCGTGTCCCGACTGTCGCTGGCGATGCCCATTCAGCGCCTGCTGGACACCTATAAGAACTTCGGCTTCGGCGCCAGCACCGGGCTTGGGCTCACGGGCGAGAGTGCCGGGCTACTGCCGCAGCGTAAATTCTGGAGCCAGCTTGACCGCGCGACCTTTGCCTTTGGTTACGGCCTGATGGTGACGCCTTTACAGCTGGCGCACGTCTACGCCACCATTGGCAGCTACGGGCTGGAGCGTCCGCTGTCAATCACGCGTATAGATCCCCCGGTTATAGGCAAGCGGGTCATGCCGGAGGAGATTGCCCACGAGGTGGAGCACATGATGGAGAGCGTGGCCTTACCGGGCGGCGGGGGCGTTAAGGCGGCCGTACGTGATTATCGCGTGGCGGTAAAAACCGGGACGGCGAAAAAGATCGACGAGAAAGGGCAATACGTCGATAAATACGTCGCCTATACCGCCGGCGTTGCTCCTGCCAGCGATCCGCGCTTCGCGCTGGTGGTGGTCATTAACGAGCCGCAAAACGGCGCATACTACGGCGGCGCTGTTTCGGCCCCCGTTTTTAGCGAGATTATGGGTAACGTTCTGCGCCTTGAGAACGTCAAGCCTGACGGCCTGCCGGCGGA
This sequence comes from uncultured Enterobacter sp., assembly GCA_946477805.1. Lineage (GTDB taxonomy): Bacteria > Pseudomonadota > Gammaproteobacteria > Enterobacterales > Enterobacteriaceae > Enterobacter. Next base: position 4,284 of record CAMKZP010000076.1, on the reverse strand, counting down.
TTCTGACCACCTAATCGTCATGCGTTAACCCAGTCGTTTATAACCGGGGCGAATAGCGATACACTTCGCCCTTTGGTTTATGCCCCGGAGTTGCCATGTCCTTCAGTTGCCCCCTATGCCACGCGCGTTTGACGCGTTCTGAAAAAAGCTTCATCTGTCCGCAGGGACATCAGTTTGATATGGCCAAGGAAGGGTATGTGAATCTTCTCCCCGTGCAGCACAAGCGCTCGCGCGACCCGGGTGACAGCGCGGAAATGATGCGGGCGCGCCGTGCGTTTCTTGACGCCGGGCACTATCAGCCGCTCAGGGATACCGTGGCGAAAACGCTGGACGAAAACCTGGCGGATGACGCCTCTGCCATCCTCGATATCGGCTGCGGTGAAGGCTATTACACCGCCGCGTTTGCAGAGGTTGCGCGGAAGAAGGGGGCGGAGTCGTTTGGGCTGGATGTATCAAAAGCAGCTATCCGCGCGGCGGCAAAACGCTATTCCACGGTGACTTTCTGCGTAGCCTCCAGCCACAGGCTGCCGTTTGACGATGCCAGCATGGACGCGGTGGTGCGCATTTACGCGCCCTGCAAGGCCGAGGAGCTGGCTCGGGTGGTGAAACCGGGGGGCTGGGCGGTAACCGTTACCCCTGGCCCGCGTCATCTCATGGCGCTAAAAGGGCTGATCTACGACGAAGTGCGCCTGCATGCGCCGCACTCCGAGCAGCTGGCCGGTTTTACGCTGAAGCAGGAACAGGCGCTGGCGTATGATATGACGCTTGACGGGGAGGAAGCCGTGGCGCTGCTGCAGATGACGCCGTTTGCCTGGCGGGCAAAACCCGAGGTTTGGGAGACGCTGGCGGCGCAGCCAGAATTTCGCTGCCAGACGGATTTTAGCCTCCACTGCTGGCAGCGCGAAGATTAACCGGCGAAGTGTGCCCAGAGGATTTGGGCACCAATGCCGATCAGCACAACACCGCCCAGAATTTCGGCTCGCCTACCCAGCAGCGGGCCTATAAACCGCCCGACCATCATTCCCAGCGTTGACATCACCAGCGTCGCACAGCCAATCGCCAGCGCGGTGGCAATGATATTGACCTGCAGGAATGCCAGACCGACACCGACCGCCATCGCGTCGAGGCTGGTGGCAATCGCCGTGGTGACCAGCAGCCAGAAACCGTGGCGGTGCTGGGGCGCTTCATCTTCCTCGCTATTCCCGCGAAGACCTTCGGTAATCATGCGCCCGCCAAGGAACGCCAGAAGCACGAATGCAATCCAGTGGTTCCACTCCAGCACGAACTGGCTGGCAAGCATGCCGAGACCCCAGCCCAGAAGAGGGGTGAGCGTTTCGATCGCGCCAAAAATGAGGCCGGTGCGGAGTGCTTCAGAAAATTTAGGTTTGTGGAGCGTGGCGCCTTTTCCGATGGAAGCAGCAAACGCGTCCATGGACATGCCGAAAGCGAGAAGGATCGTAGCGGAGATATTCATAACAGCGTCCAGACCGGGGATATCCATATGACACATCACTGCCCCCAGTAAACAGCAGTTAATGTATCTATGGTCTCGCCTGATCGCGCCGCACATGAAACGTGCTGAAAGCGATCCGTACGCGCCACGTTTTTCAACGAGTATGTTGACACGTACATTTCCGGGCAAAAGGAAATCGGCTACTCCCCAACGACGGGCGCAACCTTAACATATTTTGAGAATATAAAACAACAGCAGGGAAGTATTAATGCATTAACTTATTGATAACGATTTTCATTTGGCTTTACGCGTAAAGATCTCGTTAATAAATATACGTAACCCAGGGAAGTGAGATATAGCTCTGGCTATATTCTGTTCGCGAAAATATCACCGAATATAGCCAGGGCTATAAATTTAACCTACTGAACTTTAACGAGTAGTTTGTATATCTTTTCCAGGTCGTCAATATTCTTCACGCGGATAAGCAGGCGGCGCTGTTCTAATTGCATGACCAGTACGCCGTCTTCCGATAAATTCATCTCTTTAATACGGTTATATTCTATCCAGACGTTGGCGAAGAAAAAGCCATACTGTTTAAAGATGATTTTGGGAGTGCGGATCCAGAACAGGTAAATGGCCATTAATGCCAGCGCACATAATAACCATGTGGTTAATATTGCACCGTGGCTGGTCACGTTGTTGTAAATAAGGATAACGATGAGGCCTGCAAAGATAAACGCATCAACGCGTCCACGGCGCAGGAGGGGAAGAGAGAGTAGCGTCTCGCCGTGACGGCGGGGCATGATGAACTCGTCATAGATCGCGTAAGCCAGAAGGGCAACAACAAATAAAATCAATACGATGTCCGTGACAGTCATTCATCCTCCAGATAAAAAAACCGGGGGCAAGCCCCCGGCATATCACACGCGTGATTACAGGCCCAGCAGGCCGATAGCGTAGCCCACGATACCGATAACGAAGAAGCCAACGATGATCCACAGCGCATTCACTTTCTTACGCAGCAGCCACATGCAGGCGAAGGTCAGCAGCAGCGGCACCAGGCCCGGCATCAGCTGGTCGAGGATGGTCTGCACCGTGGTCACACGTGTTTGTCCATCCTGACCGGTGATGGTAGAGACCACCAGCGGGATGTTCACGTGCGTCCACTTGTTCACCAGGGCCCCCATGACAAACAGGCCGAGGATAGACGCCCCCTCGGTCAGTTTCTGCAGGAAGCCGCCGCCCATATCTTTAACAATATCGATCCCTTTACGGTAGCCGTAGGCAACGCCGTAATAGCGGGTCAGCAAACGCACCGCGTTAAACAGGATGAAGAACAGGAGAGGGCCGAGCAGGCTACCGCTCATCGCGATACCCGCACCCAGCGCCGCAAACACCGGACGCACGGTACCCCAGAAGATTGGGTCACCTACGCCCGCCAGCGGGCCCATCAGACCGACTTTGATCCCGTTGATGGCACCATCGTCAATCTCTGCGCCGTTGGCGCGCTGCTCTTCCATCGCCAGCGTAACGCCCAAAACCGGAGCGGCTACGTAGGGGTGGGTGTTAAAGAATTCCAGGTGGCGCTTAATCGCCTGACGGCGTGCTTCGTTATTTTCCGGGTACAGGCGCTTGATCGCCGGCACCATGGAGAAGCAGAAGCCCAGCGCCTGCATACGTTCAAAGTTCCATGAACCCTGGAACAGGTTAGAACGAATGAACACGCCACGAATATCACCCGGAGTGAGTTTCTTCTCGGTGGTAGTTTTTGTCATATCAACCATTTCGCTCACCTGCTAGTCCAGTTCGTTATCGAGATCGTTGTTACCAGCAGCCTGCGCTGGGGCACCCGCGACGCGGTTATATTTAGGGCTAAGCTGGATGTAGAGAATTGCCATCACCGCACCAATCACACCCAGCGCAACCAGGTTGAAATCGGTGAACGCCGCGGTGACGAAGCCGAGGTAGAAGAACGGCATCAGGTAGCCCGCGCGCATCATGTTGATGACCATTGCGTAACCGACCACCACGATCATGCCGCCTGCGATGTTCAGACCGCCGGTGACCACTTCAGGGATGGCGTTGAGCATGCTCTGCACTTCGCTGGTACCGACAGAAATCGCCACGATGACCGCAGGGATAGCGATACGCATCGCCTGCAGGAACAGGGACGAAACGTGGATCCAGGACAGCGCCGTGAGGTTGCCGTTTTCGGCCGCCTTATCCGCCGCGTGCTGGAAAGCAACGGTGATGGTACGAACGATGATGGTCAACACTTGGCCTGCTGCTGCCAGTGGGATAGCCAGGGCTATACCCGCGCCGATGCTTTGATGACCGGCAATGACCAGTACGGTTGAAATGATGGACGCCAGGGCGGCATCAGGCGCAACGGCGGCACCGATGTTCATCCAGCCGAGGGCGATCATTTCCAGCGTACCCCCGATGATGATACCGGTTTTCATATCACCCAGAACGGCACCAATCAACGTACACGCCACCAGAGGACGGTGGAACTGAAATTCATCAAGTACGGATTCCATACCTGCAATACATGCGACGACGAACACCAGCACAATCTGAAGAGTAGTAATCTCCATTGCACTTCTCCTGTTACATAAACTTTATATGAGAACCGGCGCGGGCTTATTTCCCCACTTTGCCGATCAGATCCATCATTTTCAGCCTCTGATCCGTGGAAACCTTACGGGCTTCCAGCTCAATACCGCGCGCATTCAGCTTGTTGAATGCCTCGATATCTTTCGCATCGACTGAAATCGCGTTGTTGACCTGCGTCTTGCCCTGACGGAAAGCCATCCCGCCGATGTTAACGG
>CAMKZP010000075.1 GCA_946477805.1 uncultured Enterobacter sp. | reverse complement strand
CCAGGCATCAATTAAGAAGAACCCCGTACCGAAAGGTGCGGGGTTTTTTGCTTTGCGCGTAGAAAAAGCCCAGTGCGCTGAGCTTACCGGACCTACGGGGTCAGTAGGCTAGCAGCTATCCGACAAAACAGACCGCACGATCCCTCCTTGAAACTTTCTCACCTTCCGCTTGAAGACTCGACATTCTGCCCGTTTCTGCGTATCGTTAGCTGTCTGGATGTCTAAACGTTTATACGTATGCTGTGAGGATATAAGGTTATGCCGATTCGGGTGCAGGACGAGCTACCAGCCGTCAATTTCTTACGTGAAGAAAACGTCTTCGTCATGACGGCTTCGCGCGCGACAGGTCAGGAAATTCGTCCGCTGAAGGTGCTGATACTCAACCTGATGCCTAAAAAGATCGAAACTGAGAATCAGTTTTTGCGCCTGCTTTCAAACTCCCCCCTTCAGGTGGATATTCAGCTATTGCGAATTGATGCCCGCGAGTCGCGCAACACGCCTTCAGAACATCTCAATAACTTCTACTGCAACTTCGACGACATCCGTGATGACAATTTCGATGGCCTGATCGTCACCGGCGCGCCGCTGGGCCTGGTTGAATTTAATGATGTTGCCTACTGGCCGCAGATTAAACAGGTTCTGGAGTGGGCGAAAGATCACGTCACCTCCACGCTGTTTGTCTGTTGGGCGGTACAGGCCGCGCTGAATATTCTCTATGGAATTCCCAAGCAAACCCGCACCGATAAGCTTTCGGGCGTGTACGAACACCACATTCTTCATCCTCACGCGCTGCTGACGCGTGGTTTCGATGATGCTTTCCTGGCTCCGCATTCTCGCTATGCCGATTTCCCGGCACAGCTGATCCGCGATTACACCGACCTGGAGATCCTGGCTGAAACGGAAGATGGCGATGCCTATCTGTTTGCCAGCAAGGATAAGCGTATCGCGTTTGTCACCGGTCACCCTGAGTACGATCCGCACACCCTTGCGGCAGAATATTTCCGCGATGTCGAAGCGGGTCTGAATCCGGATGTTCCCTACAACTATTTTCCGAAAGACGATCCGCAGAACCCGCCGAGAGCGTCCTGGCGCAGCCACGGGAATTTGCTGTTTACTAACTGGCTCAACTATTACGTCTACCAGATCACCCCATACGATCTGCGCCACATGAATCCGACGCTGGAGTAATCTTCTGCGCCAGGGGATCCTAAAGCGTTTCAGCTATTCAGATCGGGCACCTTCGGGTGCCTTTTTCATTTCCGAAACCCTCCTCAACGTCGTAAATAATTTTAATTCGATAGTAATCATCAACATAACTGCATTTAATATTTAAAATGGAAATTGTTTTTGATTTTATAATAAATATGGATAGTCTTAATTCTGCTGAGCGAAAACTACACAACGATCTTTCGTTCGCATTGGGGGCGTGATTTTGGATCTTCGATGAGGAGCAGCGTGATGACTCAACAGGCAACAATGGCCGATGAACTGGCTTTCACCCAGCCGCATGGCGAGCAGGAACAGCAGGTTTTGACGACAGAGGCGGTCGAATTCCTGAGTGACCTGGTCACCCGCTTTACGCCGCAGCGTAATAAACTGCTGGCGGCGCGTATTCACCAGCAGCAGGAAATCGATAACGGTAGGTTACCAGGTTTTATTTCGGAAACCGCTTCCATTCGACGCGGTGAGTGGACAATCCGCGGCATCCCTGAAGATTTACAGGATCGCCGCGTCGAGATCACCGGCCCGGTAGAGCGCAAAATGGTGATCAACGCCATGAACGCCAACGTTAAGGTCTTTATGGCGGATTTCGAAGACTCGCTGGCGCCGGACTGGCGCAAGGTGATTGAAGGGCAGATCAACCTGCGCGATGCGGTTAACGGCACCATCAGCTACACCAGTGAAGCCGGGAAAACTTATCAGCTCAAACCGAATCCGGCAGTTCTGATCTGTCGCGTGCGCGGCCTTCATCTGCCGGAAAAGCACGTGACCTGGCGCGGAGAAGCGATTCCGGGCAGCCTGTTTGATTTCGCACTCTACTTCTTCCACAACCACAAAAGCCTGCTGGCAAAAGGCAGTGGCCCCTATTTCTATCTGCCAAAAACCCAGTCCTGGCAGGAGGCGGCCTGGTGGAGCGAAGTGTTTAGCTATGCCGAAGATCGCTTCGGCCTGCCGCGCGGCACCATCAAAGCCACGCTGCTGATTGAAACGCTGCCAGCGGTGTTCCAGATGCATGAGATCCTGCACGCTCTGCGCGATCACATTGTCGGCCTGAACTGCGGGCGCTGGGACTACATCTTCAGCTACATCAAAACCCTGAAAAATCATGCCGATCGCGTGCTGCCGGATCGCCAGGTCGTCACTATGGATAAACCGTTCCTCAGCGCCTATTCGCGCCTGCTGATCAAGACCTGTCATCAGCGCGGTGCCTTTGCGATGGGCGGCATGGCAGCATTCATTCCCAGCAAAGACGCCGAGCGCAACAGTCAGGTGCTCAACAAGGTGAAGGCGGATAAAGAACTTGAGGCCCGTAACGGCCACGACGGCACGTGGATTGCCCATCCAGGCCTGGCCGATACGGCAATGGAGGTCTTCAACCGCGCCCTCGGCGAACGCAAAAACCAGCTGTCCGTGACGCGCGAAGAGGATGCGCCCATCGCAGCCGAACAGCTGCTGGCGCCCTGCACGGGTGAACGTACGGAAGAGGGCATGCGCGCCAACATCCGCGTTGCCGTGCAATACATCGAAGCGTGGATCTCCGGTAACGGCTGCGTGCCTATCTACGGCCTGATGGAAGATGCGGCGACGGCAGAGATCTCCCGCACCTCTATATGGCAGTGGATCCATCACCAAAAAACGCTCAGCAACGGCAAGCCGGTGACCAAGCCCCTTTTCCGCCAGATGCTGGCCGAAGAGATGCGGGTTATCCAGGACGAGCTGGGTGAACACCGCTTCAGCAGCGGCCGTTTCGACGACGCAGCGCGCCTGATGGAGCAAATCACCACATCAGATGACCTGATCGACTTCCTGACCCTGCCGGGCTACCGCTTCCTGGCGTAATTCACCGCATAACAATATGGAGCATCTGCACATGAAAACCCGTACCCAACAAATCGAAGAATTACAGAAAGAGTGGACACAGCCGCGCTGGGAAGGCATTCGTCGTCCGTACAGCGCGGAGGACGTGGTGAAATTACGCGGCTCGGTCAACCCGGAATGCACGCTGGCACAGAACGGTGCGGCGAAAATGTGGCGTCTGCTGCACGGTGGGTCCAAAAAGGGCTACATCAACAGCCTCGGCGCGCTGACCGGCGGCCAGGCATTGCAGCAGGCGAAGGCCGGAATTGAGGCTATCTACCTCTCCGGCTGGCAGGTCGCGGCGGACGCCAACCTGGCCTCCAGCATGTACCCGGATCAGTCGCTCTATCCGGCCAACTCCGTGCCGTCAGTGGTGGATCGGATCAACAATACCTTCCGCCGTGCGGATCAGATCCAGTGGGCGGCCGGTATTGAGCCCAACGATCCGCGCTTTACGGATTACTTCCTGCCGATCGTTGCGGATGCAGAAGCGGGCTTCGGCGGAGTATTAAACGCGTTCGAGCTGATGAAATCGATGATCGAGGCCGGTGCAGCGGCCGTTCACTTCGAAGATCAGCTGGCATCGGTGAAGAAGTGCGGACACATGGGCGGCAAGGTGCTGGTGCCGACCCAGGAGGCGATCCAGAAGCTGGTTGCTGCCCGTCTGGCCGCGGACGTGCTCGGCGTGCCGACGCTGGTGATTGCCCGTACCGATGCCGATGCGGCGGATCTGATTACCTCGGACTGCGACCCGTACGACAGCGAGTTCATCACCGGCGAGCGCACCAGCGAAGGGTTCTATCGCACCCATGCCGGTATCGAGCAGGCCATCAGCCGCGGTCTGGCGTACGCCCCCTACGCGGATCTGGTCTGGTGTGAAACCTCCACGCCGGACCTGGCGCTGGCAAAACGCTTTGCCGACGCCATTCACGCGAAATACCCGGGCAAGCTGCTGGCCTATAACTGCTCGCCGTCCTTCAACTGGCAGAAAAAGCTGGACGACAAAACTATCGCCAGCTTCCAGCAGCAGCTGTCCGATATGGGCTACAAATACCAGTTCATCACCCTGGCGGGTATTCACAGCATGTGGTTCAACATGTTCGACCTGGCGCACGCCTACGCCCAGGGCGAGGGCATGAAGCACTATGTTGAGAAAGTGCAGCAGCCAGAGTTTGCTGCAGGCAAAGACGGCTATACCTTCGTCTCGCACCAGCAGGAGGTCGGCACCGGCTATTTCGATAACGTGACGACCATCATCCAGGGCGGCGCCTCCTCCGTCACCGCCTTAACGGGCTCAACCGAAGAAGCACAGTTCTAATCTTTCCCCCTCACTCTAACCCTCTCCCTGGAGGGGAGAGGGACAGTTTGACGCTTTTTCTCCCTCTCCCCCTTTGGGGGGAGAGGGCCGGGGTGAGGAGGAATCTATGTCGCGTGGTCTGGAACTGCTGATTGCACAAACCATTCTGCAGGGCTTCGACGCCCAGTATGGCCGTTTTCTGGAAGTGACGTCCGGCGCGCAGCAGCGCTTTGAACAGGCCGACTGGCACGCGGTCCAGCAGGCCATGAAGCAGCGCATTCATCTCTACGATCACCATGTGGGACTGGTGGTGGAGCAGCTGCGCTGTATCACGGACGGCAAACATCCTGACGCGGCATTTTTACTGCGCGTGAAGGAACACTACACCCGTCTGTTACCCGACTATCCGCGCTTTGAAATTGCGGAGAGTTTTTTCAACTCCGTCTATTGCCGGTTATTTGACCACCGCTCGCTATCTCCTGAGCGGTTATTTATCTTCAGCTCCCAGCCGGAGCGCCGCTTTCGCTCCATTCCGCGCCCGCTGGCGAAGGATTTCTTTCCCGATCGCGGATGGGAAAAGCTGCTGCACCGCCTGTTAACCGATTTACCGCTGCGCTTGCCCTGGGAGAACAGATCCCGGGATATCGGCTATATCATTGCGCACCTCATTGAAACTTTCGGCGAGGAGGCGCTCGGCCACAGCCATCTGCAGGTCGCCAACGAGCTTTTCTACCGCAATAAAGCCGCCTGGCTGGTCGGTAAACTGGTTACACCAGCGGGCGTCGTACCGTTTCTGTTGCCCATTCACCGTACCGACGACGGCGAGCTGTTTGTCGATACCTGCCTGACCACCAGCGCTGAGGCCAGCATCGTATTTGGCTTCGCCCGCTCCTATTTTATGGTGTATGCCCCGCTCCCTGCCGCCCTCGTGGAGTGGCTGCGCGAGATCCTGCCGGGAAAAACCACCGCCGAGCTGTATATGGCGATTGGCTGTCAGAAGCATGCCAAAACGGAAAGCTACCGGGAATACCTGCGCTATGTCACCACGGCGGATGAGCAGTTTATCGAAGCGCCGGGTATCCGCGGCATGGTGATGCTGGTCTTCACCCTGCCGGGCTTTGACCGCGTGTTTAAGGTGATTAAAGACACCTTTGCGCCGCAGAAGGAGATGTCCGCCGCGCACGTCCGCGCCTGCTATCAGCTGGTGAAAGAGCACGACCGCGTCGGGCGGATGGCGGACACCCAGGAGTTCGAAAACTTTGTGCTGGATAAACAGCAGATCGACCCGGCGCTAATGGCGCTTTTGCTGGCGGAAGCGCCAGCGAAAATCACCGATCTGGGTGACAAAATTGCCATTAGTCATCTCTACATCGAGCGTCGCATGGTGCCGCTCAACATCTGGCTTGAGCAGTCGGACGGCCAGGCTTTAAGGGATGCGATTGAGGAGTACGGCAACGCCATCCGCCAGCTTGCCGCGGCCAATATTTTCCCCGGCGATATGCTGTTTAAAAACTTCGGCGTGACCCGGCACGGGCGGGTGGTGTTCTACGATTACGACGAAATTTGCTACATGACCGAGGTAAACTTCCGCGATATTCCGCAGCCGCGCTACCCCGAAGATGAGCTGTCCGGCGAACCCTGGTACAGCGTTTCGCCGGGGGACGTGTTTCCCGAAGAGTTTCGCCACTGGCTGTGCGCGGACCCGCGCATCGGGCCGCTATTTGAGGAGATGCACGACGATCTGTTTCGCGCCAGCTACTGGCGTGGACTGCAAACGCGGATCAGGGACGGACAGGTGGAAGATGTGTATGCCTACCGCCGCAGGCAGCGGTTTTGCATCAGGTTTTCTCCCTCTCCCTGAGGGAGAGGGCCGGGATGGGCGCATCAGGCCGCACTCAATTCTAACGAATCCCACCATACGCCAGCGTCACCTCTTTCGCCGCCTTAATCACCAGCGCACCCAGTTCGGTAACGCGGTCGTCGGTCATGCGCGAAATCGGGCCGGAGATGGAGATGGCCGCAAACGGCTCGCGGTGCTCGTCAAAAATACAGGCGGCAAGGCAGCGCAGGCCCAGCGCGTGTTCTTCGTCATCAAACGAATAGCCGCGCTTGCGGGTCAGGGCCAGATCCTCTTTCAAATGCACGGGCGACACCAGCGTGGCATGGGTATAGGCGTGCAGCCCCTTGCGGTGCAGCAGCCCCGTCACCTGCTCTTCGCTTAGCTGCGACAGAAACGCTTTGCCCGCGCCGGAGGCGTGCATGGGCAGCTTGCCGCCAATCGGGGCCGACATACGCATCAGCTGCGTACACTGCACCTGGTCGATGATGATCGCCTGATGGTCGCTCTGGTCGAGCACGGCCAGGTTGACCGTTTCACCGGACTCTTCCATCAGCTTGCGCAGAATCGGGTGGACAATCGCCAGCAGGTTACGGCTCTGCAGAAAGCTGCTGCCGACGATAAACGCGTGCGCGCCAACCGCCCAGTGCCCCAGCTCGCCGACCTGGCGCACAAATCCCTGCTGCTGCATGGTGGTCAGCAGGCGGTGGGTGGTGGAGTTCGGCAGGCCTGCCTGCTGGGCCAGCTCCGTCAGGGCCACGCTGCCGTGCGATTCGGCGATCCATTCCAGCAGCTTCAGGCCGCGGGTCAGGGATTGAACCTGTCCGGCGGGTTGCGCAGCGGCGGTGGCAGCAGGTTTTCTGCCGCGTTTGGCGGGAACGGTTGTGACCATGACGATCTCCTTTTTCTGTATCGTGGAAATCATTTTCGTTTTATTTGGTGAATTTGCAACCGGTTTACTGACTGATCGGAGGAGTGATAGTGAACATGTCTCATGTTCCCGCTGTGTGGCTTTTCCACCCTGCGAGATTATGCCAGTATGGAACGCAGCCTTTTGGCCATGTTGAGCGTTGTCGGGAGCAAGTGTGAGCAGCAAAGTAGAGCAACTGCGTGCGCAGTTAAATGAACGAATTCTGGTGCTGGACGGCGGCATGGGCACCATGATCCAGGGCTATCGTCTGAGTGAAGACGATTTCCGCGGCGAACGCTTCGCCGACTGGCCCTGCGACCTGAAGGGGAACAACGATCTGCTGGTGCTCAGCAAGCCGTCCGTAATTCAGGATATCCACAACGCGTACTTCGAGGCGGGTGCGGATTTCGCCGCCGGCGCGGACATTATCGAGACCAATACCTTCAACTCGACAACCATCGCGATGGCGGATTACCAAATGGAATCCCTGTCGGCGGAAATCAACTTTGAGGCGGCCAGGCTGGCCCGCGCCTGCGCCGACGAGTGGACGGCCCGCACGCCGGACAAGCCGCGCTACGTTGCCGGGGTACTGGGCCCGACCAACCGCACCGCGTCTATTTCACCGGACGTCAACGATCCGGCGTTTCGTAATATCACCTTTGACCAGCTGGTGGCCGCGTATCGTGAGTCCACTAAAGCGCTGGTGGAAGGCGGCTCCGATCTGATCCTGATTGAAACCGTCTTCGACACCCTCAACGCCAAAGCCGCCATTTACGCGGTGAAAGAGGAGTTCGAGGCGCTCGGCGTCGATCTGCCGATCATGATTTCCGGCACCATCACCGACGCGTCCGGACGCACCCTGTCCGGCCAGACCACCGAAGCCTTTTACAACTCCCTGCGCCACGCCGAAGCGCTCTCCTTTGGCCTGAACTGCGCGCTGGGGCCGGACGAACTGCGCCAGTACGTGCAGGAGCTTTCGCGCATCGCGGAATGCTACGTCACCGCGCACCCGAACGCCGGTCTGCCGAACGCCTTTGGTGAATACGATCTTGATGCCGACACCATGGCGGCGCAAATCCGCGAGTGGGCCGAATCCGGCTTCCTGAACATCGTCGGCGGCTGCTGCGGCACCACGCCGGAGCACATCGCGGCCATGAGCAGCGCCGTGGCCGGGCTGCCGCCGCGCAGGCTGCCCGAGCTGCCCGTTGCCTGTCGTCTTGCTGGCCTTGAGCCGTTGACCATCGGCGACGACAGCCTGTTTGTGAACGTGGGGGAACGTACCAACGTCACCGGCTCCGCGAAGTTCAAGCGTCTGATCAAAGAAGAGAAGTACAGCGAAGCGCTGGACGTCGCCCGCCAGCAGGTGGAAAGCGGCGCGCAGATTATCGATATCAACATGGACGAGGGGATGCTCGACGCCGAAGCGGCGATGGTGCGTTTCCTCAACCTGATCGCCGGCGAGCCGGACATCGCCCGCGTGCCGATCATGATCGACTCCTCCAAATGGGAGGTCATCGAAAAAGGGCTGAAGTGCATCCAGGGCAAAGGCATCGTTAACTCCATCTCGATGAAGGAGGGCGTGGATACCTTTATCCACCACGCGAAGCGGGTGCGCCGCTACGGTGCCGCCGTAGTCGTGATGGCCTTTGATGAGGTCGGCCAGGCCGATACCCGCGAGCGTAAAATTGAAATTTGCCGCCGCGCGTACAGAATTCTCACCGAAGAGGTGGGCTTCCCGCCGGAAGACATCATCTTTGACCCGAATATTTTCGCCGTGGCGACCGGCATCGAAGAGCACAACAACTATGCTCAGGACTTTATCGGCGCCTGCGAAGACATCAAGCGCGAGCTGCCGCACGCGCTGATCTCCGGCGGCGTGTCGAACGTGTCGTTCTCGTTCCGCGGCAATGACCCGGTGCGCGAGGCCATCCACGCGGTGTTCCTCTACTACGCCATCCGCAACGGCATGGACATGGGCATCGTCAACGCCGGGCAGCTGGCGATTTACGACGACCTTCCGGCAGAGCTGCGAGACGGCGTGGAAGACGTGATCCTTAACCGTCGCGACGATGCCACCGAACGCATGCTGGACCTGGCCGAGAAGTACCGCGGCAGCAAGTCGGATGAGGCGGCCAACGTTCAGCAGGCCGAGTGGCGCGCCTGGGACGTGAAAAAGCGTCTGGAATATTCGCTGGTAAAAGGCATTACCGAATTTATAGAACTCGACACCGAAGAGGCCCGCCAGCAGGCCGCCCGGCCGATTGAGGTGATTGAAGGCCCGCTGATGGACGGCATGAACGTGGTGGGCGATCTGTTCGGTGAGGGCAAAATGTTCCTGCCGCAGGTGGTGAAATCCGCGCGGGTGATGAAGCAGGCGGTGGCCTATCTGGAACCTTATATTGAAGCCAGCAAAGAGAAAGGCTCCAGCAACGGCAGGATGGTCATCGCTACGGTGAAGGGCGACGTGCACGACATTGGCAAAAATATCGTCGGCGTGGTGCTGCAGTGCAATAACTACGAGATTATCGACCTCGGCGTGATGGTTCCAGCGGACAAAATTCTCAGGACCGCGCGCGAGGTAAATGCCGATCTGATTGGCCTTTCCGGGCTGATTACCCCCTCGCTGGACGAAATGGTCAACGTGGCGAAAGAGATGGAGCGTCAGGGCTTTACCATTCCGCTGCTGATCGGCGGGGCGACCACCTCGAAAGCGCATACGGCGGTGAAAATCGAGCAGAACTACAGCGGCCCGACGGTGTACGTGCAGAACGCTTCGCGCACCGTGGGCGTGGTGTCCGCGCTGCTGTCCGAAACCCAGCGCGATGATTTTGTCGCGCGCACCCGCAAAGAGTACGAAACCGTCCGCATCCAGCACGGTCGCAAAAAACCGCGCACGCCGCCGGTCACGCTTCAGGCGGCGCGCGATAACGACCTGGCGTTTGACTGGTCGAGCTATACGCCGCCGGTAGCGCACCGTCTGGGCGTGCAGGACGTGACCGCCAGCATCGAAACGCTGCGTAACTACATCGACTGGACGCCGTTCTTTATGACCTGGTCGCTGGCGGGCAAATATCCGCGCATCCTGGAAGATGAGGTGGTCGGCGCTGAGGCGAAGCGCCTGTTTAAAGACGCCAACGATATGCTCGACAAGCTGAGCGCAGAGAAAGCCCTCAACCCGCGCGGCGTGGTTGGGCTTTTCCCGGCGAACCGCGTGGGCGACGATGTGGAAATTTATCGCGATGAAACCCGCACCCACGTGCTGGCCGTGAGCCGTCATCTGCGCCAGCAAACTGAAAAAGTGGGCTTTGCGAACTACTGTCTGGCCGATTTCGTCGCGCCGAAGCTGAGCGGTAAGGCCGACTATATCGGCGCCTTCGCCGTCACCGGCGGTCTGGAAGAGGACGCGCTGGCAGACGCCTACGACGCGCAGCACGACGACTACAACAAAATCATGATCAAAGCCCTTGCTGACCGCCTGGCGGAAGCCTTTGCCGAGTATCTGCACGAGCGCGTGCGCAAGGTGCACTGGGGCTACGCGGCGAACGAAAACCTCAGCAACGAGGATCTGATCCGCGAAAACTATCAGGGCATTCGACCGGCACCGGGTTACCCGGCCTGCCCGGAGCACACCGAGAA
>CAMKZP010000074.1 GCA_946477805.1 uncultured Enterobacter sp. | reverse complement strand
CGGTTATGGTCATATGTGGATGGCGATTCACGTAGCTTACAAGCTCTGCGCCCGCATAACCGCTAGCGCCTACAATCAGCGTATTCAACATCGGGTTCCTTTATGCTCAACGTTAATGTATTTTTATTCACATTTATTGCATGAATATTGATACTATCACGACCTAAGGTGTGTCAACAATGAAAATGAACTTACCGCCATTTATCGAGATCTACCGCGCCCTGATTGCCACTCCGTCCATCAGCGCAACGGAAGAAGCGCTGGATCAGAGCAATGAGTCTTTAATCAATCTTCTGGCGGGCTGGTTTAGCGATCTTGGGTTTAACGTTGAGGTTCAGCCCGTTCCCGGAACACGCCATAAATTCAACCTGCTCGCCAGCACCGGAAGCGGCGCGGGCGGCCTGCTGCTGGCCGGTCATACCGATACCGTTCCCTTTGACGATGGCCGCTGGACGCGCGACCCGTTCACCCTGACTGAACACGACAGCAAGCTCTACGGCCTGGGCACGGCGGATATGAAAGGCTTCTTCGCCTTTATCCTCGACGCGCTGCGTGACGTTGACGTAACAACGCTGAAGAAGCCGCTCTACATTCTGGCCACCGCCGATGAAGAGACCAGCATGGCGGGCGCGCGCTATTTCTCTGAAAACACGTCCATTCGCCCGGACTGCGCGATCATCGGCGAACCCACCTCTCTGCAACCGATTCGCGCGCATAAAGGCCACATTTCAACCGCCGTTCGCGTGCTCGGCCAGTCCGGCCACTCCAGCGATCCGGCGCGCGGGGTAAACGCCATCGAGCTAATGCATGACGCCATTGGCCGCATCATGACCCTGCGTGACGCCCTGAAAGAGCGTTATCACTACGACGCGTTTACCGTGCCGTATCCAACGCTGAACCTCGGCAGCCTGCACGGCGGTGATGCCTCCAACCGCATCTGCGCCTGCTGCGAGCTGCATATGGACATCCGGCCGCTGCCGGGCATGACGCTGAGCGATCTCGACGGCCTGCTGAACGAAGCCCTGGCACCGGTGAGCGAGCGCTGGCCTGGCCGGCTGACGGTCTCCGAGCTGCATCCGCCGATCCCGGGCTACGAGTGCCCGCCCGATCACCAGCTGGTTCAGGTGGTGGAAAAACTGCTCGGAGAGAAAACCGACGTGGTGAATTACTGCACCGAAGCGCCGTTCATTCAGACGCTGTGCCCGACGCTGGTGCTCGGCCCCGGCTCCATCAACCAGGCCCACCAGCCGGATGAATATCTGGAAACGCGCTTTATTAAGCCGACGCGCGAACTCATCACCCAGGTTGTGCATCATTTTTGCTGGCATTAAATACTGCCCCTCACCCTGCCCTCTCCCCAGAGGGGAGAGGGTGTTCAAGTTCCCTCTCTCCCCAAAGGAGAGGGTGTTCAAATTCCCTCTCCCCTCTGGGGAGAGGGTTAGGGTGAGGGGAATAAACCCCGATCTTCGTCACATTCCCATAAGCATCTCTTATCTGGCGCAAAGCGAATTAAATTTCGTAAATTGCCCACATTTATTCGTTTGCTGAACCGTTTTCGCAGCAATTGACGACGGGGGTTTTACGTGGCTTTATAAAGGGAGATGACAAAATAATGTCCGAAAGATTGTCGACTGGGCATAAACAAAAATGATGGGGTGACTGGGTTTTTATGAACGAACAATATTCCGCGTTGCGTAGTAATGTCAGTATGCTCGGCAAAGTGCTTGGAGATACCATCAAAGATGCGTTGGGGGAGAATATCCTCGACCGCGTTGAAACCATCCGCAAGCTGTCCAAATCTTCCCGTGCAGGTAACGAGGCCAGTCGTCAGGAGCTGCTCACCACCTTGCAAAACCTGTCTAACGATGAGCTGCTGCCCGTTGCCCGCGCGTTCAGCCAGTTCCTGAATCTCGCGAATACCGCTGAGCAATACCACAGCATTTCGCCAAATGGTGAAGCATCCAGCAATCCGGAAGTCATTGCCCGCACCCTTCGTAAACTGAAAGACCAGCCCGATCTCAACGAAGCCACCATCAAAAAAGCGGTGGAGTCGCTTTCGCTTGAGCTGGTGCTGACCGCGCATCCAACCGAAATCACCCGCCGCACGCTTATCCACAAAATGGTGGAAGTGAACAACTGTCTGAAGCAGCTGGATAACAAAGACATCGCCGACTACGAACGTAACCAGCTGATGCGCCGCCTGCGCCAGCTGATTGCCCAGTCCTGGCACACCGATGAGATCCGCAAGCATCGTCCAAGCCCGGTGGATGAAGCCAAATGGGGTTTTGCGGTGGTGGAAAACAGCCTGTGGGAAGGGGTGCCGAACTACCTGCGCGAGCTGAACGAGCAGCTGGAAGAGAACCTCGGCTACCGCCTGCCGGTTGATTTTGTTCCGGTACGCTTCACCTCCTGGATGGGCGGCGACCGCGACGGCAACCCGAACGTGACCGCAGAAATCACCCGCCACGTCCTGCTGCTGAGCCGCTGGAAGGCCACCGACCTGTTCCTGAAGGATATTCAGGTTCTGATCTCCGAGCTGTCGATGGTGGAAGCCACGCCGGAACTGCGCGAGCTTGCCGGTGAGGAAGGTGCCAGCGAGCCGTATCGCTTCCTGATGAAAAAACTGCGCGGTCAGCTCATGGCGACCCAGGCCTGGCTGGAAGCGCGCCTGAAAGGCCAGCGCCTGCCGAAGCCGGAAGGCCTGCTGAGCCAGAACGAACAGCTCTGGGATCCGCTCTATGCCTGTTACCAGTCGCTTCAGGCCTGTGGGATGGGCATCATCGCCAACGGTGAACTGCTCGACACCCTGCGCCGCGTGAAGTGTTTTGGCGTGCCGCTGGTGCGTATCGACGTGCGTCAGGAGAGCACCCGCCATACCGAAGCGCTGGGTGAACTGACCCGCTATCTCGGCATCGGCGACTATGAAAGCTGGTCCGAAGCGGACAAACAGGCATTCCTGATCCGCGAACTGAACTCCAAGCGCCCGCTGCTGCCGCGCAGCTGGGAGCCAAGCAACGACACCCGCGAGGTGCTCAACACCTGCAAAGCGATCGTGGATGCGCCGAAAGGATCGGTCGCCGCCTATGTGATCTCCATGGCGAAGACCCCCTCCGACGTGCTGGGCGTTCACCTCCTGCTCAAGGAAGCCGGCATCGACTATGCCCTGCCGGTGGCGCCGCTGTTTGAAACCCTCGACGACCTGAACAACGCCAACGACGTGATGACGCAGCTGCTGAACATCGACTGGTATCGCGGCTTCATCCAGGGCAAACAGATGGTGATGATTGGCTATTCCGACTCCGCGAAAGACGCGGGCGTGATGGCGGCATCCTGGGCGCAGTACCAGGCGCAGGACGCGCTGATCAAAACCTGTGAGAAAGCAGGCATCGAACTCACTCTCTTCCACGGACGCGGCGGCTCCATCGGCCGCGGCGGCGCGCCTGCTCACGCAGCGCTGCTCTCTCAACCGCCGGGAAGTCTGAAGGGCGGCCTGCGCGTGACCGAGCAGGGCGAGATGATCCGCTTCAAGTACGGCCTGCCGGAAGTGACCATCAGCAGCCTCTCGCTCTACACCAGCGCGATTCTGGAAGCGAACCTGCTGCCGCCGCCGGAGCCGGAAGCGTCCTGGTGCCGCATCATGGATGAGCTGTCGGATATCTCCTGCGATCTCTACCGCGGCTACGTGCGTGAAAACAAAGACTTCGTGCCTTATTTCCGTTCAGCGACCCCCGAGCAGGAGCTGGGTAAACTGCCGCTGGGCTCGCGTCCGGCTAAGCGTCGTCCGACCGGCGGCGTCGAGTCTCTGCGTGCGATCCCGTGGATCTTCGCCTGGACGCAAAACCGCCTGATGCTGCCAGCCTGGCTGGGTGCCGGTGCGGCGCTGCAGAAAGTGGTGGAAGACGGCAAGCAGAGCGAGCTGGAAGCCATGTGCCGCGACTGGCCGTTCTTCTCAACGCGCCTCGGCATGCTGGAGATGGTCTTCTCAAAAGCCGACCTGTGGCTGGCGGAATACTACGATCAGCGTCTGGTGAAACCCGAACTGTGGACGCTGGGCAAAGAGCTGCGCGAACTGCTGGAAGGCGACATCAAAGTGGTGCTGGACATCGCCAACGATTCTCACCTGATGGAAGATCTGCCGTGGATTGCCGAGTCTATTCAGCTGCGTAATATCTACACTGACCCGCTGAACGTTCTGCAGGCAGAGCTGCTGCACCGTTCCCGTCTGGCAGAAGAGGAAGGTAAAGAGCCGGACCCACGCGTTGAACAAGCGCTGATGGTGACGATTGCGGGCGTTGCGGCAGGTATGCGTAACACCGGTTAAGGCTTTACCCCGGCGGCGCTACGCCTGCACGGTCCTGCAACTGGCAGGACCGGTCAGCGTTAGCGCCACCGGGCAAATTTCGGTAGTCACACCATGCAATACGACATCACGCACATCCTGAATGACCTGATCGGCGGCGTGCTGCCCCTGCATCAGGTGCATTTCGCAAACGCCAACTCCCCCGCTCCCGACCTGGCCCTGAAGGTCGATTTCCCACGCCTGGAGATCGTGCTCGAAGGTTCGGTGAAAGACCCGGCGGCCTGCGCTTTACAGCCGGGTGACGTTTTGTTCGTCCCCGCCGGCGGCTGGAATTATCCCCAGTGGCAGGACCGCGCGACGACGTTGAGCATTCTGTTTGGCAAACAACAGCTTGGATTTAGCCTGCTGCACTGGGACGGTATTGAGGTGCGAAACCTGGCGAAGCAACACGTTGCCCGTCGTGGCCCGCGGATCGGCTCATTCCTGCTGCAAACGCTCCATGAAATGCAGATGCAACCGCAGGAGCAGCAAACCGCACGTCTGATTGTCGCCAGCCTGCTTAGCCACTGTGTGGATCTGTTGGGTAGCCAGATACAGACCGCCTCCCGCAGTCAGGCTCTGTTCGAAGCGATCAGGGTTTACATCGATGAACGCTACGCCGAGCCGCTTACCCGGGAATCCGTCGCCCAGGCGTTTTACATCTCACCAAACTATCTGTCGCACCTTTTTCAGAAAACGGGCGCGGTTGGTTTTAATGAATACCTGACCCGCACCAGGCTTGAGCACGCGCGTCGGCTGCTGAAAGGATATGACTTAAAGGTGAAAGAGGTGGCTCACGCCTGCGGTTTTGTCGACAGTAACTACTTCTGCCGCCTGTTCCGCAAAAACACGGAGCGTTCACCGTCGGAGTATCGCCGCCAGTATCACAGCCAGCTCACCGGAAAAGCGGCTAATCCAGAATGACCTGAGTATGTTGCGGCGCGGACAGCATTTTTCGCACGACGCCCATGACCTTCTGTGGATCGCGCAAAAAAGCATTAATTCCGCACTTCACGTAGCGAGCATTTTCGAAGCGTTCACTTTCTGCCAGTTCGATATCGGTAACGAGCAGGACCACGTCGGCGCGGCGGATGTCGTCAGGGGTAAGTGCATTTTCAACGCCTAATGCGCCCTGAGTCTCGATGTGAACGGTCCACTTCTCTTGCTGGCAAAGTTTTTCCAGCCGTTCTGCGGCCATGTAGGTATGCGCAACGCCGCTTACGCAGGCGGTTACCGCCACCAGATGGCGCCCCGTCATCACTGTCATGCTTAACCTCCCACGGTGACATGGAATCCTTCACGCTCCGCCATCAGGCGCATCGCTGAAACTTCTTCTGCTGTCGGAGGAGCCGTCTGACGCATTCCCCAGGCTTGTCCCAACAGACGATACTTTGGTTCCCCGTACTGATGGAACGGCAGCAAATGCAGTTGCCGTATTCCAGAAGGTAGCAGAAACGCCAGCACCCGCGCCATATTCGTTTCGCTGAGCGTATAGCCCGGAATAAGCGGGACGCGGGGGATCACGTTTATCCCGTCAGCCACCAGCTGCATAAAATTATCGAGCACTCTGGGCAGGTTCATTGCCACCGCTGAGCGCGCCTGCTCCGCATCCATTATTTTCAAGTCAAACAGCACTTCATCGCACTCGCGTGCCAGAGGCAGTAAGCGCGACAAAGGCGCATCTCCCGCCGTTTCGATGGCCGTATGAACGCCGTAACGACGCAGCCGCTGTAAAAGCCGCGTCGCAAAAGGCGCCTGCATCAACACTTCACCGCCTGAAAGGGTCACGCCGCCGCCCGATGAACGAAAGAACACATCGTCTTTCATCACCTCTTTTTCCAGCTCATCCAGCGTCACATCACGCCCGATGTGCTCAAAAGCACCGGAAGGGCACTCAGCGGCATCGCGCAGACAGGGGGTGCAGTGCAGGCATTTGCTTTCTCTTCTCACCGTCTCGATTTTTGGCGAGATCGACTCCGGGTTAGCACACCACGGGCAGCGATGAGGGCAGCCTTTAAAAAAGACTACCGTGCGGATGCCGCGTCCGTCATTCAGGGAGTAGCGCTGGATGTTGAAAACACGCGCCACGTCGGCGCGCGTTTCAACCACGTCACAGCTGATGCGCTGTGCGGCGGATAATGTCATCCTGGATCTCCTTCGATAACTCAACAAAGAAGGCGCTGTATCCGGCAACGCGTACAACCAGACCGGCAAAATCCTGCGGCCGCTGCTGCGCTTCACGCAGCGTATCCGCGTTCACCACGTTGAACTGAATATGCTGCAGTTTAAGCTGGGTAAACGCACGCAGGAAGTCGGCCAGCTTCTGGAGCCCGGCATCCCCTTCCAGCGTCGCGGGAGTGAATTTAACGTTTAACAACGTACCGTTAGATAACAGATAGTTATCCAGCTTGCTCACCGATTTAAGCACCGCCGTTGGGCCCTGCATATCCTGCCCAAGCATCGGTGAGAGCCCGCCGTCCGCCAGCTGCTCGCCGGCAAAGCGGCCGTCCGGCGTCGCGCCGACCACGGCTCCCAGCGGCACGTGTGCCGATACGGTATAAGAGCCCGGCGTGAACTGCCCGCCGCGCGGGTTTCGGTATTTTTCGACCTCTTTACAGTAGTGGCGCAGCAGTTCAGCGCTGATGTTGTCGACATCATCGATATCATTGCCGTACTTCTCGAAGCGGCCGATCAGCCTCGCGCGCACTTTTTCACCCTCAGGAGTGGCAAAATTGGCTTTTAACACGGCCAGAAGCTCATCAAAACTTAAGCGCTGCTGTTCAAAGACCAGCCCTTTCAGAGCGTGCAGCGAGTCGCTCAAATTGGCGATGCCGATCCCCTGCACGCCGGAAAAGTTATAGCGCGCCCCGCCGTCGGTTATATCTTTTCCCGTCACCAGACAATCACTGATAAAAGAGGAGAGCAACGGAACCGGAGCCCAGTCGCGATGGCCGATATCGCAGATGTTGCTGCCCTCGACCATCAGTGCAATGTAGTGATTAATTTTGGCGCGAATATGTTCCAGCAGTTCCTCGTAGGTAAGCCCGGCGTTGCCCTCGTTTTCCTGCATGGCGATTTCCATCACTTTCAACAGGTTAAACATGGCGATATCGTGCAGGCCATAGGTTTTGCCGGGAATCGACAGCTCAACGCATCCCACCACAGCGTAATCACGCGCATCTTCCAGCGACACGCCGCGATTCAGGAAAGCAGGCACCACCACTTCATCGTTAAAGATCTGCGGGATACCCGTTCCCAGGCGGATGGTCTCAGCGGTTTTAAGCAGGAAAGGACGGTCGATAAGCTCGTTCACCCGCACGCCGAGGTTCGGCTGCGGAAGCTGAACGCGTTGATAAGCCTCCAGGCACAGGAAGGAGAGCACGTTTACCGCACTACGCCCGTTTTCCGTCAGCCCGCCCAACAGTGCGGTATAACCCGTTGGGAAACCAGCGAAATAGCGGGCGCTGCTGGTCGAGCGTAAAAGCACCACGTCATTGCACTTCACCCACAGCGATTCCAGAATTTCTTTCAGGAACGCCGGATCGTCTCCCTGCGTTAACGAGGCCTGGTAAAACGGCAGCATATACTGGTCAAAGCGCCCGATAGAGAGCGAGCTGGCGTTAGATTCATACTGCAAAATCACGTTCATGTACCAGAACAGCTGACACGCCTGCCAGAACGTCTGCGGCTTATGCTGCGCGTTATGGCGCGAGATAGCGGCAATTTTCAGTAATTCTTCGCGGCGCGGCGCGTCGCTGAGTTCGGCCAGTTCTTCAGCCAGGGCCGCATAGCGAAGAATATGGCGCTGGGATGCCTCAAGCAGAATCAGCGCCGCAGCGTAAAAGGTGTTTTGAGCGTCACGGGCACAGTGTTCCCGCATTTCTGCCACCAGCGCGCTCAGGCCGTTATTGAGCAGGCGCGGGTAATCAATAATGATGTGTCCCTGGCCTTTATCCGTCTGGTTGACGCTAAAAATCTGCGTCCCCACGGCTGCTTTCACCTCTTCCGTCATCTGACTGTTGATGAAATCCTTCATCGACCGCTTTTCCCAGTAGGGAAAGAGCACGTCACGGTAGGTCTGCTTGTCCTCGTCGCTGATGACAAAGCGATCCTGCGGACGTGTGGCAAACTGATCCAGCTCGTTAAGCAGCCAATAGGGGTCCATCTCAGGAGACATAATGCCCGCGCGCGGCTTAACGGTGCGGTTCCCGGCGATCAGCTCCTCATCACGAATGGCGATGTTCACATGGTCAAGAATGTACGCCGTCGCTTTCGCGCGCCTGAGAATGACCGGCTCGCCTTCCGTCTGCTGATGGCTGGCGGTATAAAGCAGCGCTCGTTCAAGCGAGATCTCGCGCGGGTCAGCAAAGAGTGCGTCTTTCAAACGCTGGGTACGATTCGTCATGAGGGACCTCCTGGAACGGAAAAACGGACCCGCCCCAAAGGGGCGGGAGAGCATCAGGCAGTTTGTGACAGATGGGCATCAATTTTGTTCATGATGGCGTCGGCGCGCTTAACCGCGTCGCTGATGTTGACGCGCACGATAGTTTTCCCGGCAAAACGCTCTTCGAATTTAATGCCGATATCTTTGGTCAGGATCACCATATCCGCGGCGGCAACGTCTTCTGCCGTCAGTTCGTTCTCAAGACCAATCGACCCCTGCGTTTCAACCTTAACTTCCCAGCCTTTGGCTTTAGCGGCGCTTTCCAGCGCTTCGGCCGCCATATAGGTATGGGCAACGCCAGACGGGCATGCTGTTACTGCGATAATTCGGGCCATGTTCTCTTCCTCACTCAGTTAATTTCGAAATCCAGATCCAGGTCGTCCTCTTTTTCCTCAACCTGTTTTGCATTCTTCCGGGCAATACTTTTCAGGACGTTGACGCTAATGGCCGTCACCACCGCCCCGACGGCAACCGCCGCGATGTAGCCCAGCTTGCCTTCGACGACCGGCAGCACGATGAGCCCGCCCCAACCGGCGTAGCACTGCGCGCCCATCACGGCGGCCGTTACCGCTCCGCAGGCCGAGCCCAACATGATGGAGGGAATTACGCGCAGGGGGTCGGCGGCGGCAAACGGAATCGCGCCTTCGGTCACGCCCACACAGCCCATCACCAGCGCCGCTTTACCCGCTTCACGCTCTTCGCCAGTAAAATTTTTACGGTTAATCAGCGTCGCCAGGCCTAAGCCCAGAGGAGGCACGCAGATGCCTACCGCCGCGATAGCCACCACGGTGTAGACGCCCTGAGCCACGCAAATCAGCATGAAGGCGTAGGCCACTTTGTTAATGGGGCCACCCATATCAAAGGCCAGCATGAGCCCGATAATGACGGCCAGCACCACAATGCTGCCCTGCTGCATTCCCTGCAGCCACTGGGTTAAGCCCGTCGTTAGCGCACCAACAGGCTCGCCCAGCCCCCACATCATGATGCCTGCGGTAACAAAGGTGCCGATAATGGGGATGATGAAAATAGGCATGACGGAGCGCAGCACTTTTGGGACCGGCAGTTTTTTCAGGTACCAGACCACAATTCCGCCGAGGATCCCGGCAATAATGGCGCCAAAAAAACCGGCACCGAAGCTGTTACCGACCCAGGCTGCAATAGCGCAAGGCGCCAGCGCCGCGCGTTCTGCAATGGAATAGCCAATATAGGCGGCCAGGAAGGGCACCATCAGCGTTAACCCCGCCACGCCGATATCGAACAGCTTTTTAAGGTTGGGATCGGTTGCGGCATCCGGTACCGCCCCCTTGCCATAAAGCATGACCGAGACGGCCAGCAAAATACCGCCCGCGACCACGAACGGAATCATGTGCGACACCCCGGTCATCAGATGCTGCCGCGTGTTCTTGAGAATATGCACCAACTCTTTCATATGTCGCTCCTGGCCTATATCCATGAAGATGTTGTGGCCAACAATAGGCAATATGAAAGAGGTCGGACAGGGGACAAAAAGGGCATTTACTGGATTTTTGTAATATCGAAATAAAAATGCGATCCGCCTCGAAATTTCACCACGACGTCGAATTAAGCAAACCTTTCAAACCTGTGAGTCAAATCTCACATTTCACGTCACATTACATTTATCCAGCTTTTGGCAGATTTGTCACATGGCGCGCTTCGCCACCTCGCTCTTATGCTGTGCTCAGTGAATGACTATTTGTTTCAGGAGTGTGTATATGGCTCTGGTAGTGGAATTTACCTGTGAATTACCCAACGGTGTTCACGCGCGTCCGGCAAGTCATGTGGAAACGCTGTGCAATACGTTTGTGTCGCAAATTGAGTGGCACAACCTGCGCACCGACCGGAAAGGTGATGCCAAGAGCGCGCTGGCGCTGATTGGCACCGATACGCTGGCTGGCGATGCGTGTCGGCTGGTGATTGCTGGAGAGGATGAGCAAAGCGCCTGACAGCAGCTGGAAAAATG